>DAOVYZ010000257.1 GCA_030635365.1 Bacteroidales bacterium | reverse complement strand
TAAATCACAATACCCACACATATCATATACATGGAAACATTTTACGGCTGATAATGTCATAACACATTCGGTAGCACATCTTCCACATTGAATGCATTTTTCAGGATCGAGCTGCCAAACATATTCTTTTGATAATGATTTTTTTGTAAGAACTCCACCAAGTCCTGCTAATCCAATGCCGATTGAAATCCTGAAACTTCGATCAATAAAGGAACGCCTGTTAAGTTTCTTCTTTTTTTCTTTTTTAGCCATTACTTAACTGAATTACTTTTTTCTTTATTTCTTTTAAAAATAATAGCCTCAGGTTGTATGCATGAATTTAAATTTCGGCAATCTCTGCAAACAAAATCAAATGAGCACTGATCTTGTGTTTTTGAATTCTTATGAACAAGAATACCAGTTATTCCTGCTAATCCGGTAAGTATTGTTCCTCTGCCTATTGATGATAAAAATTTTCTTCTGTCCATTCCGCTAAGTTATTTCTTTTCAAAAATCCGTATTAACTCTTTAATAGGGTCCAATACATAAATTCTATCATTTGAATCTATAGCTAAATCTAATCCTGTGGTTCCTTCTTCAAAAGATTCGGGGCCGGCAACCACTGTTTTAAAATCACCTGAAGGAGTATGGATTTTAACTCTCTCAAGGCCTTTTTCACTGGTAACATATGATCCATCGGAAAGTAATGCAATATTAGAAGGATTGCAGCACCCGCTAAAGCCTTCTAATTGCATTGAAGTTCTTTCCCAAGATGATATTAAATTTCCGTCAAAATCATAATTTTCAAATGAATGCCTTCCTGGATTTACTACCCATAATTTCCCTTGTGTTCCTATAAGGAGGTCAAAGTAGGGGCTGGGAATAATAAAACCGGGAACTCCTTTCAAAGTGTCTTTTTTACCTATATTATTAATTAATTGACCGTTAATATCATATTGATAAACTATTTTTTTTCCGGCATCGGCAACAAAAACAAACTCTTCTGTTGATGCAATACTTGTAATTACAGAATTCTCGTCAACGGATTCCCAAACCGATTTAACTATTCCTTCCCCTGTTCTAACTTCAATATGATCAAGCATTCCCAAAAGAATTTCTCCTTTAGTTGACACATTTATACAGTTAGCAGGTTCATCAATATCAAATGAAGAAATTTGCTGTCCGGCATTATCATATACAATTACCTTGTTTTCTCCGGTAATATATATCCGGTCATTTTTATCAATAGTAATAGCTATAGGATTTTGCAAGTCAGGTTTTATCTGATTTACTTCTGTGTAAGTTATTAGTTCAGGGTCAATATTTTTAAGATTATCAAGTTTATACTCATAAGGGTTACTTTGATTTTTATTGTTATTAACAAAAAAATCTTTCCACATAAAAAATATTACTATCAAAAGTAAAATTAGACTAAATCCGATTATAACTTTTTGTTTCATACTTTTAGTTTAAAATTTAAAGTTCCAGATTTCAAATTCCTAATTTTTTTTAATATCAAGGCAAACCATAGTTTTAGAATCTCTCATTATCAAATAACCATCGGCAAAGGCTAATGGCCCCCATGCATCCATACCATCAATAATTTTTGCTTTATCGAGAAAGACAAATTTCTCAGTACTTGCTTTTGCTATTGTTAATGTACCATCATCATTCAGAATAAAAAATTTACCATCGGCTATAGCATAAGGCCCTAATCCAAAACGATCTTCTTTTCCGCTTGTCCATAATATATTCATACAGTCATTTGGATTACAGCAAACAAATTGATTGCGCATTCCTCCTGCATCTTTCGGCAATATCGAAAACATACGTCCTTTATAAAGAAGAGGTGTTTGTTGCTCACTGGCTATACCATCTTTAGGTTTGTATTGTTGAATTATTTTGACTGAATACGATCCATTGTTTTCTGCAATATTAAATAATATAGCACCTGCACCGTATCCTGCTGTCATATAAATATTACCATTATCTAAAATAACAGGGGAAGGAGCGACTACTGTTGGAGAAAATTCTATGGTTTTCCAAAGTATTTTACCTCTATTGTCACCTTCTGCAGAAATACCGCAAATACCACCAACACCAGCATAAACATACATTTTTTTACCCTTTAAAGTCATCGGCATTATTGATGAGTGTGACATTTTCCAATTGTCAGGATTTGGTGTTTCCCAAACTACGTTTCCGGTTGCCAGTTCAACAGCAATCATCAAGGATGAACCTCCGGGGGCAAAAATAGCCAGATCGCCATCTGTCATTGGACATTGTCCTGTATACCAAAAAGGTATTTCAGTGTTATATTCTTTAACAAGATCAATACCCCATAACAAATCACCTGTGTTAGGATCTGTACACATTATATGGCACCGTGGCCCCATAGTAACCAGGTAATTGTCTGTAATTGCAGGTACTGTACGAGACATACCGTGATTTCTTTTAATATGAACATCGTATGAACGACGCCAAAGTTCTTCGCCTGTTTCAAGTGAGAAACAACGCAAAGCATCTCTCTTTTTTATTTCATTATAGTCAAGAATATAAACTTTTCCGTTATAAATGACAGGAGCAGCATGCCCTTCACCAAGCTCAACTGTCCATTCAATTTTAGGGCCATCTCCCCAGTTATCAATTAAAGGAATGTTTTGTTTGCTTGTATTATCAAAATCGGCACCACGAAATCGAGTCCATTTTCCGGTAAGATCTGAATTTACGGTTGAATATTCATCAAATCGTTCTCCAATATTAACAATTTCACTTAATACATTTTTTGCAGGCCTGTTATCCAACCCCGGAACACTTGCCTTAAAATCTTTAACAGGATTATAAGTAAACCACCACAGGAACGAAGAAGTACCTGTTAAAATAAAAATGAGTAATAAAATTCTAACAAAATTGTTCTTAAACATAAAATTTAAATACAAATCAAATTATAAAATGAGAATGTCTTGAAATAGTAAATTACTTTTTAATATTATATGCCATTAAAGCATCCATATGCCTAATGTATAATACTCCGTCCTTTATAACAGGATGAGACCAATGCGGCCCTTTACCTAATGGAACTTTAAACGAACTTATTATATTGAATCCTTCGGGAGTAGCTTTAACCAAAGCTATATTTCCATTTTTTTCGTCGTAACAATAAAGCTTACCATCTGCCGATATAATTGAGCCTTTGTTTTCCCATTCTGTTTCGTATTTAGTCTTTCCTGTTTCCCATTCAATACAGCACCAGTTTCCCGCCCTGTTATGCAGCCAATTTGATCCATAAATATGATTGTCGATTAATACTGCTCCACCATGATGAACATCTAATGTCGTATCAATCCATTTTACATCTGCTTTTGAAAGATCTTTGGCTAATTCAAACATTACGCCAACATGATTATAGCCACTGGTTACGTATACATGATAATCCTTATAAATAGGATTGTTTGTATTTGTGTATGGTGCTCCTTCCCAACCTTCAACCGCTTTTTCATTACTTATTGATGCATAGTTTTTATGGAAAAGAATTTTACCGGTTTCAGCATTTACGCCAAGTAGATTTGCCGATAAAACATTAATAATTACTTTAGTATTATTAATGTTTGCTATAATCGGTGACGCATAAGCAGGTGTATCATCTAAACTTTCAGTTTTCCAAATAGTTTCTCCTGTATTTTTGTTAAGAGCAACCATGGTTGTTTTTTTCCCTCCCGGACTATAAATTAATTTATCATTAACGATTAGTGGAGATTCTGAAATACCCCATTCACCAAATGTTCCTCCAAATTTTTCACTAGCGTTAAATAGCCAAACCTCTTCACCTGTTAAGGCATTAAAACATCCTACATGGCCAGTCCCACTTGTTACATATACTTTTTCACCTTCAACAAGAGGCGTACATCTGCTCGGTGGGAAGGAATGAGTCCAGGCTTTACCATAAGGGGCTTCCCATTTTATATTTCCTTGCATATCTAAGGCAAAAAGAATATCTATAGAATCTCTTAAACCTGTGGTATAAACTAAGTTATTAGCTATAGAAATTGATGAAAAACCGTTTGGAAGTTTTTCTACAGACCATAATAATTCAGGCCCATTCTGAGGCCATTCATCCAATAGATTTGTTTCATGATATATGCCATCGCGATTCTCTCCACGCCATTGGCTTGATTCCGGTTTGTTTTGGCATTGAACCAAAGTGATAACAATACTTGTAATTATTAATAGATTTTTTAAAAAACTCATTTTCTAGTTCTCCTTTTTGTATTTATTTAGCTTTTATTGAATATACCAATAATGAATTAGCATATCGAACTAATAATTTACCATTTTTTATCACCGGATAAGCCCAGTGATCTTTCTTTTTGCCTTTAACTTGAAATTGACTTACTAACTCAAAGCCTTCTTCAGTAGGTTTAACCAGGCCAAACTCTCCATTAAACCCGTAGCAATACAACATTCCATCGGCTGCTATAATTGAACCGGGCCCCCAGTTGCTTTGTGCATGTATTTTTTTCCCGGTTTCCCAGTCGAGGCATACCCAGCTGTCGTCATAATATCGGCAACCACCATATAGTCGGCCATCCATCAACACAAAGTCACCAAAAGTATCTTCAAGTAAGGTATCTTTCCATACTTCTTGTACAGATTGGCCATCATCTGCAATTTTTAATTTGACATTACCAGACTCAAATCCATCCACAACAAATATTTCTCCATTGTGATAAACAGGAGTATTACCGTGTACTTTCCATTCATAATTAAAATCATATTTCCAGGCAAGTTTACCATCATTAGCATTTAAAGCCATGGCTGCATTTGCCATGCAGGTAACTATGTATTTTTGCTCATTATGATTGATAACAATAGGAGAACAATAAGCACTAGTATCACCAAAGGCTTTACTCGACCAAATTAATTCACCCGTATTAGGGTCAAGTGCAATTAGGTTATGTTCTTTGCCTCCGGGAGTACAATATAATTTACCGTCATCTATCAAAAGATTTTCTGTGATACCGTGCATGATATTAACACCGCCAAGCTCATTAAACAAATCTCTTTTCCAATTTATATCACCTGTTTCAGAACTGAAACAATACAAAACTCCACGGCCTGATAATAAGTATCCTTTATCACTATAAATTAAAGGTGTTGATCGAACACCCGGGAATGATTTTACCCATTCAAGGCCTAATGCTTTTTTCCATAAAAGATTCCCCTCATAATCGAAAGCAAAAATAAAAGTAGTACTGTCGATTGTACCTGAAGCAAATATTTTATTGTCAGTAGCTACCGGTGAAGAATGCCCTAATCCCAGTCCTTCAAATTCCCATAATAATTCGGGCCCTTTTTCGGGCCATTTTTTTAAGAGATTTGTTTCCGGATATATTCCGGTCCTTTCAGGCCCTTTCCATTGACTATGTTCTATTGTATTTGTACATTGTATAAATACAGGAATAATTAATGCAAATACAAAGACTAATTTTGATTTTTTCATTACAGTATTATAAGTGTCCGGTAAAATAAATTAGGAAAAAAGCCCGAGATATGCAATTTTTGAAGTGCAAACTTTAAAAATATATATCATGGGCTTTTTACCACCTCACAAAAATACAAAAAAATCAGATACTCCCTTATTATCTC
>DAOVYZ010000493.1 GCA_030635365.1 Bacteroidales bacterium | reverse complement strand
TCAACATTATGAATAAAGAAAGAAAAAATAAATATCGAGTAAATGTGTATTTAAGAATTCTAATTGTTATTGTAGTTCTAATAGTTGCAACATTAAGTATCGCAATTGCACTTCCCCTGGCAGAGTTATTAAATTTAGATTTATCAGAATTACAAGGTAATGGATTTAATCCAACGATCAAAACATTAACTGTAATTATACTTTACGCCTCATTTCAGTTTTTGTTAATTTGGCTGGTTATGCACTTTGTTCATAAAAAATCAATAAAAACATTAGGTTTTAATGGACCCATTCTTAAACCTTTATTATTAGGCACTGAAATTGGTTTGCTAATGCAGGCTATTGAGTTTGTTCTATATTCCATTTTTGGCAGTGGAGCAAGCTTAAGCTTAAGCATTCCGGCTGATGTTAATATTTTAGCAATTATTGGCTATTTACTGTTAAATATTCTATTTTTACTAACCTTAAATTCTTTAAAAGAAGAGTTGGTATTCAGGACATATCCTATTAAACAATTTGATGACCATCCTAATTTAATGGTGTTGTTACTGGTGATAGTTTCTCTTGTATTCGCAGCAGTGCATCATATCCTGTCCCCTTTTACTTTGGATGCTTTTACATCACGATTTACTATTGCTTTATTATTATCATTTGTATTTTACAGATGGAGATCAATCTGGCTTATTTCAGGAATACATAATGGTTTAAACCTATTGGCTAATTTAACAGGTGGAAATTATAAATTGGGTGGTTTATTTGACTTTAATTTGAAAATAGAACCATCATCAACTATAAGCATAGTTATAGATATTGCTCTTGCCATTACTTTTATTCTGCTATTTAGTTATATCTGGAAAAGAGAGGAACAAACCAATAAGTTACTCTTTAATATAAAGCATCCGGAAAGTGTAACATAAGTATATATCTGATTGCTTTTCCAGTATCGCTCATAGGTCTGACCTTTGGGGCTTTATCATCCAGCCACTTCTTAAAATCCTCAAGCAGTGGTTTTACTTCTGTTTTTCTCCTGACCTTTTTCAGGAGTATTTTACAGGGAATTTTATTTTCCTATGTGAATTCAGCTTACCATTTCCACCCTGTGTATATCACTTATTCCATTATATTTAAAATCTACAGCGATCTCAACTATTCCTGCTTTAACAGGGTTATTAGCAATATATATAAACGTATTCAAGTATTGTTTAAAACTTATGATTATTTTACTCTTGAATCTATCAGACCAGACATGTCCACTTAGGCCAAATATTTTATTATATTTTTGAGCAAAAACATCTCTTTAACTTCATTTGACTCAAACAAAAATTCCTGTCTGTTTATTCTTGCTGTAATATGATAACTGAATCCGTCCAATATTTCTCTTCTTTTTCTCATGATACTTATATTTATGCAGGAAAGTTAAATTTTACTTCAAATATCTTTTCTATTGCTCCGTCCCTATGTTCATAAAGTGTTGTGAACAATGCAGTAAAGAAGTAATAATTTTTCTTTGGGTGGGGTATTTACTTTTATCGCACTGTAGGTAAAAGTACTTGCCGTTTACAATTAATCAACAGTAACTACCTGGTATTCGGTGTCAAATGGAGTATAAGATCCACTAACAGGATATGGGTTTAGAAATACCTTAAAAATATTTTCATCAGGTGAAGCATCAAATAGAATTTTGGAGAATGTGTAAGTTTTGAAAACTTCTATAGTTGTAGGAGTTACAATCTCCTCTGCGCTATGAGTAGTAGACGATGATCCATCTGATTCAAGCTCTCCAAATCCAACAATAATTTCAGCATCATCTGTATTTTCAAGAGTGTATGCAATCTGTACAGTAAAATCATAGCTAGTGCCGGTATTATATGAACCGGCTGGTGATAAACTAACAATGCGAATTGTTCCGATACCATTGTCGATTTCAAGTACACTACCACTACCAGTATCGCAGGATGTCAAGGCTAATACAGAAATAAGGAGTGATCCGAGAAGAAGCCAAAGAACAGTTTTCATTTTCATATCCTTTCATATTTTGAAATTCACTTTATATTTAAACCTTAATATATCAGATTAATATTCTATTGTCATTAATATTTATTTGACTTACCAGCTTTAATAAGATGTAAATACAGCTCACCTGCAGCTCTCAGCTTCTCCATTATCCTACATATCTCTGAATTTTCCAATTAAGTTCTGTGAATAACAAACAGAAAGAACCCTCGTAAACAGATCTATTATCTCCTTCGCATTTCAAGAGATGAAGTCTGCAATTATTGTGTAATGTGGGGAGGTTTCTGCTGAAAAGACCATGCAAATTACATTCTCCTGTTCAAAAGAATAATCTCTAAATATCCCCATTTTATCCTTCCTGATCCCATTAAATTTTATCATGGGAATTCCTGGTGAGATAGTTAAATTTGCACTTTTTCTACAGCCTCAACGCCTTAGTTAAGCTATTTTTCTGTCCCGCAGGGTTGGCGTGTAAATTGCCAAAGCAATTTGCATGACAAAAGAAAAATCAGTTCCAACTTTTTGCTATATTGTTGTAAGCACTCGCTTTAAATTTTAATATCCTAATTTTCCAGAACTATTACATTACACATTATCATTTATTAATTGATTCTTAAAAATTAAAGGCAGTTTATAAATTCTTTGTTTTCTTTCTTCATTAATATTATTACAATTAAAAACTTTAATATGTACTAAAAAGTTTAAAAATAAATTCAACTCATCTTCCTGATCAATTTCGATATCAAGTATCTTAGTTATGCCGTTATAATCAAAT
>DAOVYZ010000345.1 GCA_030635365.1 Bacteroidales bacterium | reverse complement strand
GCTAATTTGTACAACAATGAATGGTTTCCCCATGTAATGGTTGAGAAACACCAGATGGGTTCCGGCGGGGTACGTTATTTCGTATCTCCTCCTCATGATCCGATAGCTGAAAATATTGATGCAGATATTTGGAACTGGGTGAAAATTTTTGGGTCAAATACAATCACCTCAATGACCAAAAAGGGGTTAAAAGGTGTTACTCATAGTTACTTGTTTGATGAATATTGGCCCGGAGCAACTGAAACATGCCTTTGGAAAAATGTTATTGGTATGCTGACAGAATCTGCAAGTGTTAAGTATGCTACTCCTATTTATGTTGAACCAAATGAAATGGGAGCTTACGGTAAAGGTATGGGAGAATATAAGAAGGGTATTAATATGCCCGATCCATGGGAAGGCGGATGGTGGAGATTAAGCGATATTGTTCAGTATGAAATAGGGTCCACAATGGGATATTTAGAAACTGCTGCACGATATAAAAAGGAGATCTTAGAACTTAGAAATGATCTGTGTAAAAAAGAAATTAAAAAAGGTGAAAATGAGGCTCCTTATTTTTATGTTTTCCCAAAATCTCAGCATGATCAGAGTGAATTAGTAAACTTAGTTAATTTACTAGATGAGCATGGCGTTTCAGTATATAAATTAGACAAAGATGTTCAGTATGAAAATACTATATTTCATGCCGGCGATATTATCGTTCCACTAGCTCAACCATACAGAGCCTTTATTAAAGAGGTATTAGAAGCACAGGAGTTTCCTGTAAGGCATTATACGCCCGGAGGAAAAATGATACGCCCGTATGACATTACATCCTGGTCGATACCACTGCATAAAGGAGTTAAATCTTTTGAAATTAATGAGCAAAAAGAGCTTTTTGGAGGGAAATATTCACCTGTTCAATTACCTTACAACTTATATCAGGCTGGTAGTAATGATTTCAATTTTATTCTTCTTCCTGCTTCAAATAATAATAGTTATAAAGCTGTTTTCACTGCTTTACAAAACGGGATACAGGTTGAACAAGTACTTGAAGTGTACTCCTATAATGATAACACTTATCCGGCAGGAAGTTTTATTATTCATAAATCAAAAAATATTGATGTAGTTTTAAATAGCTTGAATTATACACCGGTTTATTTATCAGAAAATGTTAGTGCAAATAAGAAAAAACTTACGTTACCAAGAATAGCTCTTTTAGAGAGTTACTACCATGCTATGGATGCAGGATGGACCAGATTTGTTTTAGATTCGTATAATATTCCATTTAAAACAATACATCCGGAAGATGTTCAAAAAATTGATTTTGACAAAAATTATGATGTTTTAATTATTCCTGACGAACAAAAATCAGCATTAATTGATGGTAAATCTAAACGTGGTGACAGGCAATATTTTATGAAATATCCTCCTGAATACATGAAAGGAATGGAGAAAAAAGGCCATGAGAAAATATTGAAGTTTATAAATAATGGAGGGAAAGCAATTGCATGGAAAGATGCTACAGAACTTTTTTCCGGCATACAAAAATATTCTATTGATGAGAAAAATAAAGAAGAATTTGAGTTCCCTGTTCAAGATATTTCATCACAAATAAAGAAAAGTGGTTTTTCCTGCCCCGGGTCTTTATTAAAATTAAAACTTGTTGACCACCCTGTAACTTATGGCATGCCTGGTGAAATTGGAGTATTTCATCGTAGTGGCCCGATTTTTAGAACCTGGCAACCTTATTTTGATGTTGATAGAAGAGTTCTTGGAACCTTCCCGGAAAAGGATATACTTATAAGTGGCTTTGCTGAGAATGAAGAAAAGATTGGCAATAAATCCTCGATTGTTTGGTTAAAGAAAGGAAAAGGACAGGTTGTTCTTTTCAGTTTTAATCCACAATTCAGGGCATCAACACCTGTAACTTATAAATTACTGTTTAATTCAATATTACTTTAAATAAAAATAAGTTAAAAAAATAAGATGGAGTTTTGAATCTTACCTATTTTTTGCTTAATTTTAATATGGCAGGTGTTTATTATTTTATACATTTATATTATGAAATTTGGCAAACTCCAATATATAATCATTTGTTTTTTATTATTCCCCTTTATTTCTTTTACCCAGGTAAAAACTGATAGTCTTGAAAATCTTCTGGAAAAGGCTTCAGGTATTAACCGTATAAACCTTCTTAATGAATTATCAGTTCTATATATAGAAACTTTACCCCAAAAGTCTATTGAGTATGGAGATGAAGCACTGAATATGGCAAAAGATATTAAGAACGATATATTAATTGCCAATTCATTTGAAAGTATCGGGGATGCTAAACTATTCCTGAATGAACTTGATACAGCAAAGTATTTTTACTCTAAGTCTTTTGATATTTATAATAAACTGGATAAAAAAGAAGCTTTAATTGCTTTATACCATAAGCAGGGTGAAGTTTACAAAAGGAAAGGCGAAATTGATAATGCAACTGAAGCCCTGGAGTATTCTTTAGGTATTTGTGAAGATCTTGATTTAGATGGTAAAAAGGCATGTGTATTAATTAAACTTGCAGAAATTTACTACTTACAAGGGAATCTTACAAAGGCCATAATTAGCAGTTTTGATGCTCTTGATTTTGTAGACATGATTAATGATAAATACACTTTGTCAGAAATTTATTCAAATCTGGGTAATATTTATTTAACACTTGAGGACTACGAAAGAACTTATGAATTTCATATGATAGCACTTAATATTGCTAATGAAATTGATAATTTGGAAAGAGTGATTATTGCTTACAATAATATTGTAAAATTTTATCTTAATGTTAATTTAATTGATAGTGCTGAGAACTATATTAATGAAGTTATTCGTATTCATGACGAAAAAAATACAAAGATTAGATATGAAATTACGTTGCATAACATAGCATTAATTCATAAATATAAAAAAGAGTATAACAAAGCTCTTGAATATTTAGATTTATCGGTTAAGGAATGCACAAAAATCAATGACCTTTATTTATGTGTAGAAAACTATATTGTATTAAGCAAAATATATCTTATTCGTGGAAATATAAAATCTGCAGAAGAGATTCTTAACAAAGGGTTTTTAGTTATAAATAATTATACATTAATAAATGAATATAAAATATACCTTCAATTTTCTGAATTGAATGAGAAAAAAGGACTATTCCAGGAAGCCCTGAATTATCATCAAAAATATGTACTTGAAAGAGATTCTATTTTAAATTCGAGAAAAACAAATACTGTAGCTAAAATAAAAACAACTAGTGAAATTCACAGGCAAAAAAATACTATTCTTTCTTTACTTGATGAAAAGAAATCGCAAATACAAGAAATTAATACTTATAAATTATTTAGAAATATAGCTATTACCGGGGTTACTATTATTTTAATCCTTGTAGTTCTTCTTTTATTAAACATTCGTAAAAAGAAAATTGCTAATAAAATCTTAAAAAAACAAAATAAAGAAATAATTAAACAGAATTACGAAATTGAAGAACAGGCCCAATACCTTACCAAGCTCATACAAGAACATGAAAAATTATCAATAGCTGCAAGCAAGACTGATAATGCAATTATTATAGCAAATACCAAGGGAGATGTTGAATGGATAAATGAAGGTTTTACCAGATTGTACGGATTTACTGTTGAAGAATTTCCTGATGAAGATAGAACCTATGTTAAAATTAGTGCTAACCCATTAGCCAAAGAAATATTTGAAAGAGCTATCGCTGAAAAGAAATCTCAAACTTATGAATCTGACGTTATTTCGAAAACCGGTAAAAAATATAGAATCCAAACAACACTAACTCCAATTTTAAATGATAAAAATGAAGTTATTAAATTAATTGCCATTGATTCTGATGTAAGCAGATTAAAAGAAGTTGAAACGGAACTACAGAAACTTCTGATTACAAAAGACAAATTCTTTTCAATTATAGCACATGATCTTAAGAACCCTTTTAACTCGTTAATTGGTTTAGCACAATTATTAGTGAGAGGGTATGACCGAATGAGTACTGAGAAAATAAAACATTTTATCAACAACCTATATCAAATATCAAAAAATGGCTACGAATTACTGGTTAATCTCCTGGAATGGGCAAGATCTCAAATGGGAAGTATTAGTTATGAGCCAACTGCCATTAATATGTACTCAATAACTGAAGAAACATATTCTCTATACAGCGCCAAAGCAAGTCAAAAAGAAATAATGCTTACCAATAATGTCGATAAAGATTCAATTGTATTTGCTGACCAAAATATGTTAAAAACCATATTCAGGAACTTAGTATCAAATGCACTTAAATTTACTGATCGTGGAGGGGTTATTGAAGTTACCGAAAAAGATATTGGGAAACTTAAAGAAATTTCTATCCGTGATACAGGAATTGGTATCCATCCTGAGGACATAAATAAATTGTTTAAACTGGATGAAGCTTATACCTCAGAAGGCACCGAAGATGAAACAGGAACAGGATTAGGACTTATTTTATGCAAAGAGTTT
>DAOVYZ010000313.1 GCA_030635365.1 Bacteroidales bacterium | reverse complement strand
GCGAAAAAGATCAGTACAAGGCGGAAGGTAAAATATTCCACAGGCATAGCAGTAGCTATGTCGAGGAAAGATTTTTCCTGACAACGAAGTAATGATTTTTTGTAGCCACTTGTAATAAAAAGTAATTATTAGAGGTTGCCTTAAACCATTTCCAACACTTCAAAATCTTTCTCATGCCCATTTCGTATGATGGTTTCCCAATATTTTTGTGTTATTTCCCCTACTTTCCCTGTTGTTAAGTTTTTTACTTTAAGCCTTTTCTTCTGTTGCCTGGTAGTTTCTCTCATAATATATTCAAAAGGAATATCAACCATCGATTCCAGATCATTTCCAGCCTCCAGAGTAGAATCATCGCCATCTTCATAAGTCCAATAAACTTTCATATCAGTCCCTTTAAGGTATTTTGCATTTAACACCTTTAACATTTCACAGATATGTTTTGTTGAACAACTGTTTAAGTAAGAAAGGAATAAATCGATTTTTGTGAAGCCGGCAGGATTTTTTAAATACTCATTTATCCATTCATCAATCTGATTATAAAATAGCAATACGTTTTCAGGCATCGACCGGCCTTCCATTTTAATTAATCCATCTTTTAAATGAACATAGGGTGTTTCGAGTGTTTTTTTAATGGTAAGACTCATTACAATAAAGGTTTTTTGGCTTGTATTTGTTTAATTTATTACGTAATAATTATCTTTTTGTTACTTTAATTTTTCACTAAAATAACTCCCCATAAACAGGATTACAATCAGTTAACTTTACTTTTATTTAACATTCTTTTCTGCATACTCAAAGCTTGCAAATATTTTAATCCTTTTCTTAATAAATCAAATACTAATGCTAAATAAAGTAATCCTGACCCTAACCACATCATTAAAATATTATACCAAACTGTATCAACTTTTACATCATTAACTATTTTTACCGGAGCATAAAAATGTGCTCTCCCAATATTTGACGTTGGTTCCATAAAAATTGGATCTTTCTTTTGTACCAACCTTTTATTTGTTTGGTGTATTTTATTTATCTCATTCCTGTTTAAAACAATGTCAGCAATTTTCTTATTATAATGTTTTTGTTTTAAATCAATAAATTCGTCTTGCCCCATTTCTTCAATCATTGAATTATATCTTTCATCTTTCCTTTCTGTTGCTCTTTTTGCTTCTTCCCGCAGGTCTTTTTCAAGAACATATAAATATTCATATGCATATTCCATCACGCTCTCGTTAAAATCTTCAGAATTAAGCAAATGAAGATATTCATATGATGGATTTGTTCTATTTCTAGCAATATGTTCCAGCTCTTTAGATAAAATCTTTAAATCTCTTATTAAAGCTAAAGAGTCTATTCCTATCTCCTTTCTTCGAATACAGAGCTCAAGTTTATTTTGTAATTGTGGAATAAGAAATCCTGTTTTATAATCAGCATTACTAATTATTTTTTCATAGTCGAAAAAAAGCTTTTCAAACTCATTATTTTTAAACTGCTCAACCAGCATTGCTTCATATGCCCAACGAGTAGCCATTAAATTTCCAATAACCGGAACATAGGTTTTATTTGTAAAGCTTTTATTTAAGTCATCAAAGTGGATCATTGCTCCTCCCAATAATAACTGAGGAACCAGTATTAATGGGATCAATATATATATTGCAATTACAGAATCAAGTCCGGACGAAATATTTAACCCTATAATATTCCCCATACAAGCAACTGAAAATAAAATTAACCAATATGGTAAGATCATTCCATGAATCTCCAGTATCGTATTCCCAATTATTGTATATAAAAATGTTTGTACAGCTGATATTGCAAATAGCGTAACAATTTTTGAATTTATATAACTAAACCAACTTAACCGTAAAAATGATTCTCTTTCAAGAATTTTTCTGTCCTTAATAATCTCTTCTGCACTAACTGTTAAACCCAAAAAGAGAGCAACTACCACAGCCATGAATAAAAAAACAGGGAGGTTTTTATTTTCACCAAAAACATATCCTTCCGGGGTAATATATTTTGTAAAGAAACCCAAAATAATCGCTAAAATTGGTGCTTCCAAAAAATTAATGAGCAAATACTGTTTATTTGTTAATTTGGAAAGAATATTCCTCATACTAAATACCTTAAACTGCCTTATGAAATCCGGAATTTTAAAATCAGAGTCAGGTAAGATTTCATCAGTATGCCTTGGTTCTATTTCATTTTCAATATTATCAAGATATCTATAATACCATGTTTCCGGAGGAGTTTTTCGTTTTTGTGTCTCCTTGCCATATTCATCAATATCTCTTTCCTCAATTATTCTTAGTATTTGCTCCGGGTTAATTGTTCCACAACAAGCACATTCACTTTCAGCTGCATTAACTAATGATGTAACTGTTTTAAAATAAACAATTGCGTCAACAGGATTTCCCTGATAAATTGGATATCCTCCTTTATCAAATATCCATAATTTGTCAAATAGCTTAAAAATATCTGATGATGGTTGGTGAATATTTGCAATTACTAATTTCCCTTTATGCGCTTGTTTCTTTAATAGGTTCATTACTTTTTCCGAATCCATTGATGATAATCCGGATGTAGGTTCATCAACAAAAAGGAGCATAGGTTCACGCATAAGCTCTAAGCCTATATTTAGTCTTTTGCGTTGCCCTCCACTAATAAATTTATTTAAAGGGTCGCCAACCTGTAAGTCTCTTTCATCGTACAAATCCAAATCAATAAGGACTGAGTTAACTTTCTCTATTAACTGTTGTTCTGTAAATTCACTAAAACACAGCCTGGCATTATAATAAAGGTTTTGATATACCGTGAGTTCCTCAAATAATAAATCATCCTGCGGAACAAATCCTATTATCCCGGTTAAAGAGCTACTTCTGGAATGAATACTATATGCATTTATTCTTACCTGCCCTTTTGTAGGTTCCAGCTTGCCACTAAGCAAATTCAATAATGTGGACTTTCCTACACCACTCCCTCCCATTATGGCAATCATTTGACCTGATTGCTCAGAAAAATTAAACTTTTGAATTCCATTTTTACTATTCTTAAAACGAAATTCAACATCTTTTGCTGAAAAAGTTATATGATTTTTTTCCGGTGCTAATATAAACTTTGATGCTATATCATAATAATATATTGATTTAATATTGGGGCCTTTAATAATTGCACCTTTATTAAAAAAATAGGTCCTGCTATATTCTATTTTCTGCCCTTCAATATAAAGGCTTAGTTCTCCAAAGTATCTAAATAAAAACGATTGTATTGACTGTATATATAAAACAACGATTTTTCCATATAAATTCTGCCTATATAAATGTCTGTATGATTCTTCAGCCTGCGAGACTTTCTTTTTCATTAACCAGGCCAGATTATCAGACCATTCTCTTACCTGGTTATCAATAACTAAAACTTTATCTTTTTCCAGCTTATCCGGATCTCCCTCAAAAATAAATGATCTAAAATTTTCAAACTCACTTTCTGATAGGCTAAATGATTTTGATACAGCTTTTATAAATTCATATTCCTCCTCAGTAACAATATTATCTTCATTCACAAATTCCAATAATTGTAAAAATACAATTACTCTTTCATCACGAAGTAACCCCTTTTTAATTTGCCTGCAAACATTTGCTATTTGAAATGATATTAATGATGCAGTATCTTTTAAATCCTTTACTTCTTCAGAATCTAATTCTCTTTGATAAAACTCAAGATAATTATCAAATAAACGCAAATACTCTTTTATTAATTCATTTTTTAAATACCTGGAAAGATAAATCTCAACTATTTTTCTTCCTTTGGGTGTAACGCCTTCGGGGTTTATATTTGCCACAATGGCAAACAAATGAATAAGTGCATTTAATATTGATTCGCTCATCAAATTTTATTTGGAACATAATTTAAGAAAATATTCAAAGAATAAAAAAGCTCATGTACATTTAATACATGAGCCAGATATATTTTATCTAGATTTTTAAGAAATAATTTTATTTCTTAAGTTATTTACTTGTTCTATTATCTGATTTAGTTGATTTTCCTTAATACCTGTTTCTTCTACACTATCATAAATTCCCTTTATAGGTTTTAAATCGTTCAATACTGATTGGATTGTTTCGTGCTCAACTTTAGGCTCTAATAAATCAATTAATTTATTTAGCGAAGTTTTTTGATGTAATATCACTTTTACCAGTTCAGGATTATGATAAACACTCTCAGAAATATTACATGAAATATACATTGCTTCAATCCAACTGCCCGACAACACCAATAATGCCAAGTTTTCCTTATTGTTTTTTACGAGAAATTCATAGGTGTCATAAAACGAATCTGTAATAAACTCTACCAATGCATCTTTATTATCAATGTTTGCTTCAACGTCACTAATAAAATTTTGAGAAAAAGCTCCCGTAATTCCAAGTTCTTTAATTAAAGTTTCTGAAGCTTCCATATAGGTCATTACTTCTTGTTGCATATTGTAGGTACTTGCATAACTTAAATCTGCACTGTATACCCCAAGATTAAGTGCCTGGTCCTTATCTGTAAAATACTTATCAACATTCGATAATGGATTTGATATTCCAATTATGTAACTTGCTTCGATTTCGTTAATTTTTTCAGTAACCTCAAAAGCTGTTGGTAAAGGATAAATTACGTCTCCAACTTCTTTTTTCAGTTCTTCTTTGTCAAGCTTTGCCTCACTTGATACTTCATCTACAGATTCACTCTTTTTACCTCCTGAGCAATTAATAATTGAAATAATAAGGATTACTGATAACAAAAAAATTTTGATTTTTTTAAAATTAGATTGTAGTGTTTTCATTGATTATTGTT
>DAOVYZ010000252.1 GCA_030635365.1 Bacteroidales bacterium | reverse complement strand
TGTTAGGGCCTAAAATTGCAAATATCCTTTTCGGAGGTGCTGCCCCCCTTGGCCCCCAGGCTCAAATGGGTAATATACCATGCAATGGAATAGGGATAGCAGAAGCCCAAGGGGCAGATCCTCATGGTATGGATTTAGATGAAGAAATTTATATTCCAATTACAACAATGCTTCGCCGCGTTGCGAATGTTGATTACATAATGGGCCTTAAATTTGAATTTGAAAATTCAGAGTTAAGTATTAGCGCAGAACCTGTTGTAAGAAATATCTTAAGAGAAAGGCACTCTTTATCAACAGGAGAGGCTGATGATTTTAATATTCTCACACCAGTGCAGGTACAAAATATTATCGACGAAATGATTAAAGTATTTAAAGTTTTGCTACCAGCAATAGCTGCAATCGCTTTACTTGCAGGAGCTATAGTTATTATTGTATTGATGAACATGTCAGTAAATCAACGTACAAAAGAAATAGGATTAAGAAAGGCTATAGGGGCAAAAGATGCAGATATTAGCACACAATTTTTGGCAGAAAGTATTGCAGTGGTATTAATAGGAGGTATTATCGGCTTAATATTGGGCCTGACATTTTCAAAAATCGCTAGTGATAAAATGGATGCAACATTTTACATTCCATTTCAAACGGTAATAGTTGGAATCATAGTCCCAATATTAACAGGTTTGATAGCAGGAATTATACCGGCTAAAAAGGCTGCAAAGCTCAAGCCAGTTGAATCAATGAAATAGAACTACTATATAGTTTTAAAATTATAATTAACAATTAACAATTAACAATTAACAAAAAACAAACAAACTCCAATCTTCAAAATGCAAATGTCCAAATACCTTTCTTCATGAGTGCAATGAATAAAATGTTATGTGAATTGAGTTTTAAATATTTGAATTTATTTGGATTTTGTGTTTTGAACTTTGGAGCTTCTTACAAATATTCCATGGTACTAACTAATGTTAATGGTTTACACTATTATATATGAAAGCATTTAGAAATATTGGGTTATCTGTGAAGGCATTGTTTCTTAATAAATCAAGGACATATTTATCAATTGCTGGAATGGCAGTTGGGATAGCTGCTGTAATGATAACTATGGCTATTGGCGAAGGCGCAAAGAGGAAAGCACTTGAACCAATAAAAGCGATGGGGGCCAATGTTATAGTTGTAAATGCAGGTAAGTATACAGAAACTTTTGGCAGAAAAAGGCAAATTGATAATGTTACTACATTGAAGTTATCAGATTCAGAGAGTCTATCAATATGTAATCATGTTAGCAGTATTTCGGCTTTTCAGGAAAAACAATTGCCGATAAAATTTGGCAATCTTGCCACAAGTTCTCTTGTGCAGGGTGTAATGCCTGAATATCCTGCAATGCGGAATTATACTCTGAGGGCAGGAGACTTTTTTACCAAAAATCAAAATAATAGTTCCGAAAGAGTTGCGGTATTAGGTTCAATTGCAGCCGATAATATATTTAAAAATGAAGATCCGGTAAATAAGACTATATATATTAACAAAATTCCTTTCAAAGTAATTGGAGTACTTAATCTTAAAGGTACTGTTAACGAAATGGGAAATATAGATAATGTTGTTATGATACCTGTAAAAACAATATTGAGAAGAGTACTTAATATAGATTATGTTGGCAAAGTTTATTTACAAATAGATGAAATGGCAAACATGGATAAAACGGAAAAGTTTGTTATAGAACAGTTAAGGGCAAACCATAAGTTAAATGAGCTAGAAAAAAAGAATGATTTTACAATCGTAAACCAATTAAATACAATAAGGGCGACTGAAGAAACATCCAGAATGTTTAATATTCTCATACTTGGAGTAGCTGGAATATCATTAATTATTGGAGGTGTTGGAATATTGGCAGTTATGATTCTTTCGGTACGCGAACGGATCAAAGAAATAGGTTTACGTATATCTGTTGGAGCAAGGAAAAAAAATATAGTATTTCAGTTTTTGTTTGAATCATTTATGTTGGGGAGCGCAGGAGGTGTTGGTGGGATTTTAGTTGGATTCACTGCTGCCTGGATATTAAATGAATTTTCGGACTGGACAACCTATATCTCAGCATATGTAGTAGTAGTTTCAATTTTGTTTTCAATGATTACAGGATTGATCTTTGGGGTGATTCCTGCTCAACGGGCAGCTAAATTAGATCCAATAGAATCGTTAAGGGCAGAATGATTGAATAGAATTATTATTTAGTATCTTTATTTAATTTATGGATAACATTAGGATTGAGCTTAATAGCATAGAAGATAATTTGAATTAGGAATAATGAAACCAAAAATTCTAATTATAGATGATGACGAAGAATTGAACAGCCTACTTAGGATTTATCTTGAAAAGTCAGGCTATGAGGTAATTTCAACATTGAAACCTTTAGAAGGAATAGATTTAACTTTAAAGCAACAACCCAACCTTGTAATTCTAGACATTATGATGCCTGAAATGGATGGTTTTGAAGTTTGCCGTACTATAAGGCAAAAATCAAGTGTGCCAATAATTATGCTAACAGCCCATGGCGAAGTTACCGACAAGATAGTTGGCTTGGAGCTTGGAGCTGATGATTATATGCCAAAACCTTTTGAGCCACGTGAACTGGAAGCAAGAATCAAAACAATTCTCAGAAGAGTTCAAACGGTTGAGATAAAGGATAAAATTGATTTTGGAGAGCTTGTACTATATCCTGAAAAATACATGGCAGAAATTCAAGGTAAGCAAATGGACTTATCATCTTCTGAATTTGAATTATTATTACTATTTGCTAAAAATAGAGGCAGGGTAATTACACGGGATTTTATTATGGATAATTTACACGGGATTGATTGGTCTGTATTCGACCGCTCGGTTGATATGTTAATAAGCCGCCTTAGGCAAAAATTAAATGACAATCCTAGAGATCCTAACTATATAAAAACAGTACGAGGAGCAGGGTATATATTTATTAGGGAATAAAAAAGAATTATTATGTCAATCTACAAACAATTAAAAACGATATCACATTCATTTATAGGTAAGTTATTTGGATTGATCATTTTGTTGGCTTTTGCAATTATTGTAACCATATTACTATTTAATGATTTTATTTCTTTCGATGACTCTAGGCTTCATAATTTCTTTTTGCATATAATTGTGATATTAATTTTCGCGTTAGCAATATATTTTCTGAGACGCTTATTGCTACCATTAAGTGAACTAAATAGAGGAGTTAAAGAAATAAGCAAAGGAAATCTTGATGTACAGATAAACGTAAAAAGTAAGGATGAAATAGGCAAACTGGCAACGGCGTTTAATCAGATGGCAAAAGACCTTAAAATTATGGTTGAGGCACGCGAACAGCTTTTACTTGATGTTAGCCATGAGCTTCGCACACCCATTACCCGTTCACGATTAGCACTTGAAATGATTGATGAATCGGAGTATACTACAATTGTAAAAAGGAATTTGAAAGAAGTTGAAATAATGATAAAAGAGCTTCTGGAGTCTCATCGTTTAGAAAGCGGTTTTAATAACCTTAATATTACGCATATATCTATTAAAGATTTAATAGAACAAATTGCAAAAGAATACTCAAATGAACAAGATGGGATAAAAACAAATGCCATATCTGACAATTTGTATATAGAAGCTGATGTAGATTTAATGAAAATAGTATTACGCAATGTTATAGATAATGCGCTTAAATACTCATCAAACAATGAAAGGCTTGTTGAGGTTTCAGTAATTAATAACGAAGAAAATATTACAATTCAGATCGAAGATTATGGGCAAGGACTGCATCCTGATGAAATTGAAAAAGTATTTGAACCATTTTACCGCACAGATAAATCCCGTTCACGTAATACTGGGGGGTATGGATTGGGATTGCATCTTTGTAAAAAAATAATGAATGCCCACGGTGGGGAGATCAATATAAACAATAAGGAAAAAGGGTATGGATTAATTGTGGGAATTGTAAATAAGAAAATACTTAAGTAATCAACTCAACGTCAATTCGCAATAATAAATTATTTGTTAATTATATTTCCCTAAGTCATTTTTTCTTACATTTATCAAACTTCAAATCTTCAAATTTAAAAAGTTATGAGTATTTTAATGTACCAGGTTGATGCTTTTACTGATCATATATTTGGAGGTAATCCTGCTGCAGTGTGTCCTTTAAAAGAATGGTTAGATACTGAAACCATGCAAAAAATCGCGATGGAAAACAACCTTTCCGAAACAGCATTTTTTGTTCCTAAGCTTGATTATTTTGAAATACGATGGTTTACGCCAAAAGTAGAGATAAACCTTGCAGGGCATCCCACATTGGCAACGTCGTGGGTGATATTTAATGAACTAAAATACCAAAAAGACAGAATAAAATTTATCTCTCCTTTAAGCGGAGAACTGAATATAGAAAAGAAGGGAGATTTAATCGAAATGGATTTTCCTACAAATAAGCCAGAACCTATATCAGTACCTGAAAATGTAGCAAAAGCACTGGGGAAAGAACCTGTTGAAGTGTTAAATGCCAGAGATCTACTTGTTGTTTATAAAACCCAAGCAGACATAGAAAATATAAAACCTGATTTTGGAATGCTTGAGGAAATAGACACTTTTGGAATTATAATTACAGCTCCTGGGAATGATTGTGATTTTGTGTCAAGGTTTTTTGCTCCCAGAGCCGGAATTAATGAAGACCCAGTAACAGGTTCTGCACACACCATATTAATTCCATACTGGGCAGAGAAGTTAGGTAAAAATAATTTGTCGGCAATTCAACTATCTGAAAGAATAGGAAAACTAGGATGTGAATATCATGGAGATAGAGTTAAAATTTCAGGAACAGCTCGATTATTTATGAAAGGAGAAATTTTTATTTAAATGGATATTGGGACAACGGTTATCATCCTTAGCATAATATTTTTCGCAACATTAACACGTTCAACTTTTGGATTCGGTGATGCCTTAATTGCAATGCCTTTGCTAGCATTAGTTATTGAATTGAAGATAGCAACTCCGTTAATGGCTTTAATTGCATTTTTTATTGCAATCACGATCTTAATAAGAAATTGGAAAAAAGTCGAATATAAAAGTATATGGCCGTTAATAATTTCTTCAGTGCTTGGTATACCAGTTGGGATATGGTATTTAGACGATATAAATGAGAATGTCATAAAGTTAATTTTAGGAATTATAGTCCTATTGTTTGCAATATATAGTTTAACAAAACCACAAACTGTTAAATTAAAAAATGAAAAATTTGCATGGATTTTTGGTTTTATTGCGGGCGTATTGGGCGGAGCTTACAATACAAATGGTCCCCCAATAGTAATTTATAGTGCATTGAAAAGATGGAAGCCACAGAACTTTAGAGCTACATTGCAAGGGTACTTTTTTATGACAGGAATATTTATCGTATGTAGTCATGCCTTAGTTGGAAATTTTACACAAGAAGTATTGTTGGTTTTTATTTATTGTTTGCCAATTGTTTTAATTGCAATTTTATTAGGCAAACAGTTGAATAAAAGAATCGCAATCCAGCGATTTCATAAATACATTTACGGGATGCTTGCGATATTGGGATTTATGTTAATTTTTAGCTCCTTGCAAAATATAATTTAATATGAACTTAATAGAAAAATTACCTGCAGCTGAACAGTTTTACAAACTTTTTGAAACCACTGGCTGGAATGAAAAATATGAACTAACAAAAGAAGAATTATACCGAGGTATAAGCAATTCCTGGTA
>DAOVYZ010000043.1 GCA_030635365.1 Bacteroidales bacterium | reverse complement strand
TGGGATTTATTTGAAATTTGTTATTTGTATATTGATAATTTAATATGGGAGATTTCATTATTCGTGATTATCAAAGTAAAGACTTTAATGCACTAAATGAATTGTGGATTGAGACCGGTTTGGGTGGAACACAACGTGGTGATAGCAAAGAAATTATTGAACAATGCATTCAAATTGGAGGTAAACTTATTCTACTTGAAAATACAAATACCAAAGAAATTATAGGATCATCATGGATGACATTTGATGGAAGAAGAATTCACCTTCACCATATAGGTGTTAAACCAGCTTTTCAGAACAAGGGATTTGGCAAATTACTAACTAAAGAATCATTAAAATATGCTAAAGAAAAGGATTATCAAATAAAACTCGAAGTTCATCCAGACAATAAAAAAGCTATTGAATTATACAAAAAATTAGGTTTTTCTTATTTAGGCGATTATGATATTTATATTATCAGGGATATTGATTCTATTCAGCTTTAATGTTAATTCTTTAGTTTGGTTATTACTATAATTTTATTGAATATCGAATGTTGATTACTCACTTTGTTCATGAGAAAAATTAACGAATTATAATTTAAGAAGTAAAAAAAACACTTTCACTAATCACTGATTTTATCTGAAATTTAGTGTTAATTTTTCTTAAATTTTATTTAAAGTTTTGTTTAAAATTTTTTCTCCAATTTATATTCAGTAATTTTATATTTCTTGTCGAACTCAAAAAACACACTGTTATGACATTAACTTTTAATGAGTTACGAAAAATCAAAGATCAGTTGCCTCATGGTGCAATTAAAAGAATTGCAATAAATTTAAATATGAATGAGGAAACTGTAAGGAATTATTTCGGAGGTACAAATTATAGTGAGGGTGAAACTATTGGCATCCATTATGGTCAAGGGCCAGGTGGTGGAATAGTTGCAATTGACGATACAACAATATTAGATATGGCTATCAAAATGACCGAAGAAACACAATCAAGAAATTAAGATTGAAAAAAATTCCTTAAAAAAGCAGAAAAGATATCTTTTCTGCTTTTTTGTTATTGTACTGTTTTATTTTTGCAGTTGAATGAACAAATTAGAAAAGCAAATACATTCTGCCGAAAAAAAATGGTTAGATACATTATACGCTTTCTGCAAAAAAAAATTTGCAGATAAAAAGATTATTTCTCATGACCATACACACCATTTAAGAGTTTGGGAATATTCAAAAGAAATTCTATCGGCATTAAATGAGTCTTTTGAGATTAATTATGACCTGGTTGAAGCATGCTTGATTGCTTCTCTTTTTCATGATACGGGTTTAACAAAGGTATTAGGCGAAGAACATGGCTTTGAAAGCAAGAAGTTCTGTGAAATGTATTTTGAACTAAATACTATAGAAAGGCCTGCTTATTTCAATGAAATTCTATATGCCATAGAAAAACATGACGACAAAGATTACAAAGAAAACAACAATACACCAAACTCACTGCTCTCTATACTATGTAATGCTGACGATTTAGATGCTTTTGGAAATATTGGAATAGTACGTTATACGGAGATATACTTATTACGAGGTAAAAACCTAAATAAACTGCCTGGCTTGGTAATAACTAACCTGTATAAACGATTCTCTAATTTTGAAAATAGCTATAAAAGTTTTTCTGAACTCTACAACAAACATAAAGCCCGTTATTTAATTACCCGAAAGTTTTTTGAAGATTTACAAAAAGAGTCTTTAGAGAAAATATAAGTATCCATTGCATATCTTTGATTTAATCGGGAAGTTTTAGCGAATAAACCCCATTGTCCTGCCTGCCGACAAACAGACATCAAGTAAATTTCAGTCTGGCGGTTAACCTTAGATTAGCTGAACATTTTATTATTGTAAAAATGGAGGCTGTCCAAAAAGTCTTTGTGGGACTTTGTGTTTCCTTCGAGTAACTTTGTGGTATAATTACAAAATGCTGTTACACAGAGTTTCACCAAGAAGACACAAAGTTTCTCAAAGTGAAAAAACAAGCAATCTCTTAATTTTTAAGACTTTTTGGACAGCCTCTTTTTACTAAATACCAAATCTCAATGTACAAATAGCAAATAATATCCAATACACAAATTTCAAAACTCAAACCATGTGTAAATTTGTTGTATAAAATTTATTAAAGGTGTTCGTGAACTCTCTTCGTTCGGTTCGCAGTTTTGAAAATCAGGAGTCCCGATACAGTTTTTGTAAGGTTTTTAAAATAAAAACCAACAAAAAACACAATCGGGATGATTGTGTTCAAAACAAGAGTAACCTGTCTGCCCTGACTGCCCTGACTGCCGTCAGGCAGGCGAAATTACCTGCTTGCCGCAGGCAGGTTGGCGTTTTCTTGCTGAGACTACTTAGTTGGCTTATTGTATCCAAGTATCAAAATTACTCATATTAATCACTTCAAATGAAGAATAAGGGTACGTATTTCTCCATTGAGCAGGAACTTTCACTCTAGATTCTTTCCATTTAAACTCATAGCCAAACAAGGAACCATCACGTTCCTCAACCCAATCAATTTCCTGTTGGTCATACGTTCTCCAAAAATAATTGTTTGAAGATACTCTTTTGTATTCCTGGTATTTAAGTCTTTCACTAATCATATAATTTCCCCATAATTGCCCTACATCATTTCGCGACTCAATTGGATTAAAATTAGCTATTACTGCATTGCGTATACCATTATCAAGAAAGTACCATCTTGAGTTTTTGGTTATTTCTTTTCTTAGATTTCTACTAAATCCTTCTACTTTATGCAGAATATAGACCTTGCTTAATAAATCGAGATATTTCTCAACTGTATTCTTACTAATTGATAATTGCCTTCCTAATTCTTGTAGAGATACTTCTCCTCCTAATTGAAATGCAATCAATCTCAGAAGATTAAATATCTTTTGTGAGTTTTTGATGTTTTCATATACTAAAATATCTTTTAACAAGTAGGAACTCACCATTTCATTTAAATAGTCAATTTTATCCTCACGGTCTGGCAGATGAAGAAGTTCAGGGTAGTTACCAAAAATAAGTCTTTCACGCAGTTTGTCAACTTTTGATATTTTATCTTCAATTTGATTATACTCTCGTTCAGAAAGTGCAAATAAATTAAATGAATATTTTCTTCCAGTTAATGGCTCTCCTGCATCTTTATTAATATCAAAGGACGATGATCCTGATATAATTATTTTTAATCCTTTAATTTCATCTATCATTAGTTTAAGCTTCAGTCCAATTTCAGGAATCTTTTGCGCTTCATCAATATAAAGCAACTTATAAGAACCTAAAATTTGTCTATAGTTCTCAACAGTTCTAATGGCAAGTTTATCATGCACATTTATATCCTCTCCGTTAAGAGTAAGCACTGGCTCATCAATTTTATCCAAGATTTCTTTTACGAGTACAGTTTTTCCAACTCGCCTGGCTCCAAAAACTATTACAACTTTATTAGGTTGTAATTTTCTAAGGACATTTTTATATAACTCTCTGACTAAATAATCCATAATTCCGTCATTTTGTTGACGCAATTTAATTATTATTTATTATACTACCAAATGGTAGGTCTCACACACAGGATCAAGGTATAAAAATATGTAACGGATCAGTTCTAAAAATACAGTAACTAATCAGTCTGATCAAAATCTATTTCTCGCAGATAAAATACAGATAAAGTCGCATATCTACCTGTAGACAGGCAGGTAGTCAATTAATCCCGCAAACAACGAACAGAAATGCCAAGATCCTTAGAGTAGCTGTACCTATATACATCGCTGTCATTGGGTTTCATACTCCGGTACCAGGAAATCGTTGAAAATTTCTCCGAAGAAGACCACCAGTAACCGTTGCTTCCAATGTTGCTGAACGTACCATTGGCGAAACGGGTGCCACCCGGAAGGGCTGTAAAACCAGTTTCGTTAGTTGCTTCGGTGTTGGGGCCAGTCCAATGTGTCGTGCCTGTTTCTTTTAGTTTTCCACCTGCATCACTGTCCAAATATGTAGTTAAGGTAGTCCAATCGGTATCGGTGGGCACGTGCCAGCCATCGGGACAAACATTACGACTGTCGGTTATGGTATACCATGTATATAGCCTGCCATAGGTGGAAACGTTATTTAAATCATCACTGTATGCAAACCAATATTTAGTTTCAGTTCCTACCGAAATATTACCTGCTCCGGTACCATCAAGTATTGCATCACCATTTACATAGTGTGTGGTTTTAAGGTTTTCTGCCATCCATATTTGATTACCAATAACAACTACCGGATAAGTATTCCCATCAATATCGGTTACACTTGTTGGTACAGTTGCAGTTGCATTAACGGTAACAGGCGAACCTGTTAAAGCTACGCCGGCATTAAAAGCTGTAACTATTAAAGTTTGAGTACTATAGGTTGAGCCCAGTGTCCATGTTACGCTTGCTTTACCGGCTACATCTGTCATTGCTGTTGCAGAAGACAAAGAACCTTCAGCTACTGCAAATGCTATTATTACTCCCGGAAATACTTTTCCGTTTTGGCCTTTTACTATTACTTCGATTGGATTTGCCAAAGCTGTTCCTGCTATTGCTGTTTGGCCTCCTCCGGATACCAATTCGATACTTGTGGCTACTATTGGATCAGGATCATCTTTGTTACACGATGAAAAAAATATGGCTAAACCGCTTACCAATAATACGGCGATTATTAAAATACTAAAATTTCTGTTCATGATTTTAAATTTAAAAATAAATTATTATTTCAACTTTATTAATAAACAGCAATTTACAAAAAAAATGTAACGCGAAGTAATTAAGTGTCAATATCTTTAAGAAAAATTCCAGATATGATACCCTAAAAAACCTAACAGGCTTCAATAACCTGTCAGGTTTGTAATTAGTTTTAGCAAAATTATTTAATACCTACCTGGCTTTTTAACAGTTCGTTTTCTTCTTTAAGCGACTTAACTTCTTTATTGATCTCAATCATATAAAGGGTTAGTTCTTCTATTTTTTGTAGAAGTTTAGCATCCATTTCTCCAAGTTGGATTCCGTTTTCTTTCACTTCTTGTTCAGATGGAATATCGGGTAAATGATTATTCACTTTAATATAATTTTCGACTTCTTCCAAGTCTTTTAAGTCATAATCTTTATTAAATACAAAGTCTGACCAAGCACCTGCTTCTACCTTTATTTCTCTTGCTCCAATTGTTCCATCAACGGCTAATTTGTGAGTTCCTGTTTCTGTTGTTCCTATACCAACATTTCCATCATGTCTAAGAGTTAGGGTTTTATTATTCCCGTAACCAATATCTAAGTTAGCATATGGATTATTATCCCTTGTGGTAAAAAACCAATCCGAGCCAGAATGTGTGACTGGTGCCAAAGAAAGTCTTTTTACTTCTATTTCACTACTTGGTGATCCTGAATTATCACTATCTCCTATTTGTAATGTTGCATTAGGAGTTCTTGTCCCAATTCCAACATTGCCGTTTTCTTTTATGATAAATCGTGAAGTTAAAGTTACATCGCTATCAATTGCAACGTTAGATGCAGGCGCACTTAAAAACTCCATTTCGTTATCAATAATTAACATACCTTTTTTAAAGGATGAATTACCTGCTGAAGATACCAATCCTTTTGATCCTACTTTCTGTTTTACTGCATATCCAATACTCGTGGCACCAGATGAATATTGTGATCCATATGTATTTAGGATGTTATCATTATGGTAATATCCTGCAAACTGCAATGTTCCACTAGTTGCACTTGATGTTCCTGCAGTAATAAAACCATTGCTCACCTGAAGTTTATCTATTGGAGTGCTTGTTCCTATACCTACATTTCCATTATAATCAATTACCATTGCTGTATTTGTAATACCGCTGACATAAGAATTTGAAGTGCCAAATAATAAATACGAACCTGCACCTGTAGGTTTTACTGCAATCCTAGCCAAAGGATTTCCAAAATAATCAGCAGAATATCCCGTAAAGTCTATTCCACTATGGTCTGTGCCTGCATTATTTGATCCTCTGACCAATAATCCTAAATGAGCAGTACCTGTAAAGCTTGTTATTCCACCACTTCCAACAACTTCTAATTTTGAGCTAGGACTTGTTGTTCCAATTCCAACATTTGAGTTTGTCCAGACCGGATTTGTTCCTGTCCATTGAGCATTTATATTTAGTATTGAACTTAAAGTAATTAAACTAATTAGTAATATCTTTTTCATTTTTATTTTATTTAATAGTTAGTATAATTCAAATTTTGGAGATAAATGTATATAAAATATACCAGAATATTTTAGCAAAGTAATGTATGGTAGGTTTCATGTAATGAAATGCTGGTTTGAGGTAATAAATGGTAAAAAGGGCTTTTTTGGTTAATCTAAAAATCCTGTCAGGTTTTAAAAACCTGACAGGATTGCTACAAACCAATTAATTGATGCTGTTTACTTCTTTACTTCTACTTTTTTACTTTCTGATAACAGGGATTTATTACCGTTTTTGTTAACCACTTTTATTGCATAGGTATAGGTTCCGGGTAGTCCTACATTCTTATCAACATATTCCTTTGAGCCTTCTTTGGTTGTTGCATGCATTTGCAATCCGGCACCATTGTATGCCCTATATATTAGAAAATTACATTCACTGCTTTCCTCGTATTCCCATGCTAATTCTACAGACTTATTATCTCCGGCTAGTTTAACATTAAAGTCTCTTACTTCTGTTTGCATACCCGAATTATAAATTCTAATAGTCAATGGCTTTGAGTTTTCAGATGATAGCCCTGCATCGTCGATGGCTGTTAAGCTGTATTCGTATATCTTCTCTTTGCTTACTTCTTTGTCGGTAAACTCTTTTACGCCTTTGTCAAATTCCTGGTATTCCTGCCACTGTGCCCCGGGTTCTCTTTTATACATTTTTTGCTTAACAACATCCTTGCTACTACTTGGAATCCAGCTAATGTATACATCTGTTTCGGTAACATTGTATTTCTTAAATACCGGTGCTACCGGATTAATTATATCCGGTTTTTGAAGCTCAAGCACATCTGAATACTTGCTATTGTTTAAGTTCATATCTACTGCAACAATCCGGTAATAAATTAATTCATCAAGTGTTTTAAGATTAATAGTATCGGTGAATGTAGTATCCTGGAATGTTCCTGTTAATGCATGATATTCACCGTTTTTGTGGTTCGAATAATATACCCTGTAACCATTTAAGTCGGGCTCTTTTCCTTTGGGCCACCAAAGTCGGACTACTCCATTTGTATCTATTTCGCCATGCATTCCCAATGGTTTTGCCGGGGGCTCATTATCGCCCATAACAACATACCCTGGCATGGACTGGCTTATGTTTTTGGCAGTATCAACACTTGCTACTACATAATAGTTTGTACTTCCTACGACAGCATCTTTATCAATATACTCTCTTGTATTGTTAGGCAATGCTTTTTTATGCAAGGGCTCAAATGGCCCTGTTACATTAGTACCCCTGCCAACAAAGAATCCTTTCATGTCGGAAGCTACTTTATCTATCTCCCAGCTTATTTTTACATCGTTATCATCGTTAATAACATGCGATTTTATTATTCGCGGTTTTTCAGGTGCTGTGCGGTCTCTTCCTATGGTTTTTATTGGCATTGACCATGGACTCACATCACCAAAAGAGGTTATCCCGGCAATGCGATATAAATAAGGCTTGTAATTCTTCGGTATGGAATCGGAATATGTGAATTTATTGAAATCTTCTTTCTTTCTTGAAATCTGCAAATAGGGTTTTCTAGTCAGGTCTATGTACGTTTTCCCATTATCGCCTGAACGTTGTACGAGGTATGCCGAAAATTTATATTCTTTTTCCCAGTTTAGAACAATTTGATGTTCTCCTTCGACTGCCTTTGGTGGCAATGGAGGATATACATTATAAATGTCTTTTGAACCTATAATAAATATTGCTGTATCGGTTGTAAAAGATGTTTTTGGATGAATGGAATATATTCGATATATAAATTTATCCCCTCCTTTTATATCCTTATCAACAAATCTTAAACCCAGCCCATCTGCAGCTTGGGTAGAAATATCTGCCGACAACATTGCAAATGCATGGCGCATACGTGCTTCATCTGCCATATTATCCAATTGTTCTGCTTTACTGGTAGCAGTTTGTGAAACATCAAATGTTTCGCCATATAGGGTTTGTGCTGCAATCACCGCATAATCGTCATTTTTGTTTATTCGCTCTCCCCATTCTGCATAAGTCCATGGTTTAATAGGTGTTGTACTTAGTTTCCTGAAATCTTCAGTTACCTTGTTATCGGCATCAAGTGTTAATCGTTCAATAATATAGCCGTGCTCGTTCAAGAATCTCCATGCTGAGCTTTTATCAATTGCCCAACGCAATACAATAGAGTCACCATAGTTTCGTGCCGAAAGCTTTATCTCGGCTTTTGTAATTTCATTATTTACTGCCGTTTGTTTTTTCGGTCGCTTTTGCGCATATGTCTGCGAAATAATACAAAGCATGGCTATACTTAAGGCAATATGCCGGATAACTTTATAATTAATCCTTTTCATGGTTATATTTTTTATATTATTTATTTCTATCATAATATTTATTGTTAGTCTTTATCATATTGCACCAAAACTACCTATATCAAGATTTCCCAAGTCCATTCCTGCATTTCCTGCAGATGAATTTACCTGTCCGTTAAATGTAGCAGAAACTGTACCTCCTTGTTGATTAACAGTACCTACCTCCTGTTGTGCATAATCATACGCCTGACCAACATTACTCCAGAAATCAACGGATATTTCCGGTGAGGGGTTAATTAATTTCATGGATTCTTCTAACAGAAGGTTTGGTACTGTTGCTATTCCCTCTCCAGACTGATAAGAATACTTGTATGACACATTAATAACATTCACCTTATCACCTGCTTGCAGTAATTGTTGCAATAGTCCATCATCAAATGTAAAATCTCCCCCGGCAGAGAACTGTCCATAAGGATCTTGTTGTATATTATTAACATTATTGGCATTTTGCTGCACAGCATTATCGATATTTTGCACAGTTTGAAACGAGCCTTTTGCTCCTTTAAATCCTTTTCCTTTTGAACCCTGTGTTGCAACAAGAGTAGTATAGTTACCTACATATGTCATAGAACCGGTATTACTGCCTGCTGTTGGTGCAGGCTGTGTATATATCTCCCGTTTTCTGTCTAAACAAGTCGAACTGTTTTTAGGTATAAAGTAATTCATTACTGTACCATCAAAAATCTCAGATTCTGTTAAAGGAGGTGCAGCCCTGTGATTAATTTCCTTACTTACAATGTATCCTCCAATTTTTTTGTTGTAAGAGAAGAACTCTAGCTTTGTCGCTTCTCCGGTGCTACATAATGTATCAACAATATTATTCATGATTGATGATACCCAGGCTGAAACATGAAAGTTATCAAGGGTCATTAATGGATCAAGGGTACTTGTTTTTGTAACACTACCTTTAGTTATCGTATTTGTATATCCTTCGATATCAAAAACATCAAATGGCTCATACCCTATCATACATATTTCGCTTGGCGCCAGCATTGGTATTTGTTCATTTGCGCCTAAATTCAGTTTTTGCTTTACACTATTTACCATTTGCTGAGGGTTTTGCATTTCATCCTTATGTAAATACACAAAACCTTGTCCCCATTCATTATTACCTGCTGCTAATTTACCTTCGAATGCTTTATTACTAAACTCGGTAATGTTAAATACCGCCTCGTTAATTTCAAGCTCGTTTAGCTTATCAGTATAATTCAGGAATTCGCTTGTTCTGAAGTAAAAAGCATACAGCTTTTTCTCGTTGGCAGCAATGGATAACTTATCGAGGTTTATTTCGCGCTGGCTCCTTGTAACTGTTTGCCCTTCCACTGTCCATGCCTGAATTGTTTTTAACTCAAAAGGCATTGGTAAAATTTGCTGTGTTTGTGGTAAATTCCAACGTGCCAGGAATTGTACACAATAAATAGTATTAGGTTGTAAGCCTGCAGGGAAATCAAATTCAAATTTGCCATTTTCATCATCAACCGGAACCTCTAATGCTGCTCCTCCTGATGACCCTAATGGAACAAATTCCATTACCCATTCGTTTGTATAGCCTTCGCCGCTACCCGGGACTTCGAAATGATCAAAATCTATATTTTGGAATGTATTGATCATTCCCTGGGCTATATCTGCATAAAAGAATGTACGTTGATTGTGATATGGAATAGTATGTAAAACATTTTCTTCTTCCAATAAATCAAGACCTTCTCCGGTTGTAAACGAAACTGTTTTAACTTGCGTAAAATCCTGCCCTTCGAGCTGTGCCCTCGACCATGTTCCATTGGTAAATTCATCTACCGTAGCTGTTACTGAAAGTGTAAAATCTGTTTCGGGTTCAAGCATGGTTTGAGGCATCATGGTCATTCCGTATGCATCATCACTAATTACTTTTGAGCATAATATTGTTTTGTTTCCTTTTCTAAGCTGAAAAGTAAGATTATCATTATTAAACCTGAATGTCCTGGTATTTGCATGGCCATCTCCATCAATCTCACTCAGTGTAAAATCCTCTTCAGATATTTTTAGGTTTGTGGCTACTGCCGGTAAAATATCTATCCCCAAATCATTTGTTTTACCTTCCGGATCGGGATGTAACTCGGAGATTATTTCGAGGTCATCTAATGCATTTGATGACATAATACACTGATCTCCATACGAGAATTTAAAATGGATCTGCCCCTCTATCAATCCATCCAGCACAGAGAAATACCCTCCAACCGCTCCATTTACCCATGTAGGGTCAGGTGTCCCTCCTGTGAGAATAGCTCCTGCACCTGCACTCAGAATCTCTATATCGGTTTTAATAAACAAGAGGTTAATATGTATACTAATGGAAGCTTCAATTCCTGCATATAACTGGCCGAATGCGTACCAACGTGTATCAGGTGTAGTTACTCCATCGCAATCTTTATCTATATTCATCAATGCAAAATCGAATCCTGCCTGAGCAAACAGTTCCCCTTTAAATATCAGGAAGCTTCCTTTATATTCAAATATCATATCGGCACCAAATATCATTCCCTGCCCCGATGATATAATATTACCCATTCGGTTTCCATAAAAATCCGGAGCTATACCACACTGAGCCAATATTGCGCTAACATGTGTTGGTATTGGTGGAACCGGATCAATATTCATGCTTCCTGCCTGAAAATATGATGTTAATTCGAACATTTTAAGGATCGTCAGCTCTACACTTTGATATGGCCTGGGCCTTCCAAAATGTATATACCAACCTGCAGGCTCATAATGTATGTTAATTTCTGCCTGAGCCTGTACTGCTTCCATTTTTAATTTAGCATCCATATTAGCATGGAAAATTTCGTTATTGAAATCATAGAATACCTCAATACTAGCTTTAACCATAGCTTTTGATGTATCTTTAACTGTCTTTTGTAATACCCGGGCATTTCCATACATAAAGAAATCTTTTAAGCCTCCTCCCTCGTTCATACTCATTTCGAGTGTTACGTCAGCATTAAATGTTTTCCGCTCCTGCAAACCAAATAGTAGTGATGCTTTTAATCCTAATAATGTGTTTTTATCAGGGACATAACGAACGCCTGAAGGTGCATCACCCGGTTTATCAAAATCCTCTTTATTAACATCTGCTATTATTATGCTGGGCGGTG
>DAOVYZ010000026.1 GCA_030635365.1 Bacteroidales bacterium | reverse complement strand
TTCTTTTTTATTTTTTGAATTATATGTATGGCCTGAATGTGATAAGAACCCCTTAAAAATTATTTTGTCACTTAGGGAAATTTTTGCCAGGATTTTATCAATAATTAAAAAAATATCAAAAGATACACCTGTTCGTTTGTATCCTGTATCTATTTTTATAAAAACCCCAACTGTAAATTTTAGATTCTTAATTAAGAAATCAATAGAATCTGTATTTTCTATTGTTAAATTTAGGTCAATTTCTTCGGCTATAGAGTTAATGGCATCAATTTCACGAATATTTACCGGGAAAGCTATCGTTATATCTTTCCAATTATCATTTGCAAAATACTCTGCCATTCTTAAAGAAGATACTGTAATTTGGTTTATACCAAATTCTTTAAACCATTTTCCAATTATATTTGATTGATGCGTTTTAAAGTGGGGGCGTAATAGAATATTGTTCTTCTTGGCTTTATTCGCCATAAATTGAATGTTACTCAAACATTTTTGCTTATCTAATAACAATGTCGGAACAGTGATTTCATCAAAGTTCATTTTTTAGAATGAATTGGTTATTTTACAAATATATTAATTAATAAGGAACTCCATTATTGCGGGCAACTTTTAAGGCTTGTGTATACCAAATAAATTCATCTAAAAACCGAACGGATCTTTCATCGTAAAATGAATCCAATGCATTTCCATCATCATCAAATGCATTTTGTACCTGGGCTATTGGAAACATAGAGGAAATACTTGGTGTTCCAAGTTCGCCAAGAATAGCTCTTAAATGAACAGCAGCTCTAACTCCTGCATAGTTCCCTGCTGAGTATGAAACAATCGCACTGGGCTTAAAGAAATATTCCCTCTGAAAATGGTCGAGCAAATTCTTTAATGCCGGAGGTATACTATGATTATACTCACCGGTAATAATTAGAAAACCATCAACTTGCTGTAGAATGCCAGCTATAGATCCCATTTCTTTAGGTGCTTTTCCCTGCGGATATTCTTTGTGCATTTTGTCGAGTAATGGTAATTTAAACTCAATGGGGTCAATTATAAATGATTCAATAAGCCTTTCTTTAAGTTTTGTTGAGAAAAATTTTACAGCTTTTATACCCTGGCGATCAGACCGCACAGATCCATAAATAATGGCAATTTTTGGTTTCATAATTAAATGGTTATATATAATTGAACATTTAATATGTGTTATTGTTTATTATAGTCGAATTAGTTATACAAAAAGACACTAATTTAAGTTTTGATTTAGTTTAGTCTACAATTGCAGGAGGTATTAAAATTAATGGTTAGGGAATTTAAATATTAAGGCTTGCTGTTGTAGTTGTTCATTTCCTTATGTAGTAGAATAAATTGATATGGTTGATGATTGATTAATTTATTTGTTGCATTTTGTTTTTAGAATGAAAAACATAGGGAGATGATTTTGCTCACAAGGGATAAACTCTTGTGAGCTTTTTTATATAATTCCTAAACGTTTTGCTCTTTTCTCCCAGATTTTCTTTGCCTGTTCTTGCATGTCTTCTATATTATCCAGTTCATCCATTATTTCTGTTCCAAGCAATGTTTCTATAATATCTTCCATTGTTACAATACCTACCATTTCTCCATATTCACCAACAACCATGGCAATGTGCTCTTTTTCTTCAATAAGTTTATAGAATAAGCGTATTATAGGCATTTGTTCATTTACAACCTTTATTTCCCGGCTCAGACTTTTAAGTGTTTCATCAGGTTTTTTCTCAATCAACTCTTGCATAATATCGTCTTTGAGTACATAACCAGTAATGTTATCAATGTCTTTTTTATAAACAGGGATTCTTGAGAACCTTATTTTTTCATTTTTTTCAAAAAGCTCCTGAAGGCTTAAATGATCTTCTGCAGCAAAAACAACTGTACGTGGAGTCATAATACTTTTAACATCAATATTGTTAAAAACCATAAGGTTCATTAATATTTTTGATTCTTCCTTTTTAAAAATACCTTCTTTAACACCAATTTCGGCCATGGCATGAAACTCAGACCGGCTTAATGCATTTTGCGATTTATCTTTCTGAAGTAATTTTGTTATGAATTTGGCAAGAATAATAATAGGGTATAGAGGCGAATATATCATTGCCTTTAGAAAGTAAGGAACAACAGGCGCCAGATTCTTCCAATAGTTTACTCCTAAGGTTTTAGGTATAATCTCTGAGAATATCAAAATTGTTATTGTAAGAACACCGGAAGTTAGTGAAAGATATTCGTTACCCCAAAGTAATTGTGCTTGAACACCAACTCCTACAGCTCCCACAGTGTTTGCAAATGTATTAAGTGTAAGAATTGCAGCTAAAGGGGTATCGATATTTTCTTTGAATTTTGAAAGGGATTTAGCAAAACTTTTATTTTCATTTACTTTTGCTGCCAGGAAGGTAGGAGTAATACTCAATAGGGTAACTTCCAGAATGGAACACATAAAAGATACTAATACTGCAATAAGAAAATAGATTATTAAAAGCGCCATTTTAAAGATTAATTATTTTTCGTAAAAATGCATCTTCATTATGTAATCATAAACCTTTTCGGGTAGAAAATACCTGATATTTTTTCCTTCTTTTATTGCTTTGCGGATAAAGCTGGAAGATATTTCCATTAAAGGTGCATTAATTTGTTTTATATTTTTATGTTTTGCGTATTTCCCTAAATTATACCCGGGTCTTGGATATACATATAACTGATAATACTTAAGAATTGTTTCGTAATTCTTCCATTTTTCGAAAGATGCAAAATTATCCGTTCCTAAAATCAAAACAAACTCATTATTAGGATGTTTTTCTTTAAGATGTGTTAAAGTATCAATTGTATATGATGGTTTAGGAAGCCTAAACTCAATATCGTTTGGTTTAATTCTATTATCATCGTTAAATGCTATTTCTACCATTTGAAAACGATCATACTCATTAAGTAAAGTCTTTTTCTTTTTTAACGGGTTTTGCGGACTTATTATTAACCATACTTCATCTAAATCACTGTATTCAACCATATAATTTGTTATGGCTAAATGCCCGATATGTATTGGGTTAAATGATCCAAAAAAAAGTCCTGCTTTCATTTGATCTGTCAATGTTTTGAAAACAATCTTATTTGATGTTCAGCTTCTTTAATTGCCTTTGCTAATATATCATTAACAATGATCTTATCAAATTTGTCAGCATAAGAAAGTTCTTCATTGGCTTTGTTGATTCTGGTTTTGATGTCTTTTTTACTATCAGTTGACCTTGATTTTAATCTTTTTTTCAAATCTTCAATACTTGGTGGCTTAATAAAAATAGAGAGTGCCTTTTCAGGGTACTGCTTTTTTATGTTTATTCCGCCTATAACATCTACATCAAAAACAACATGTTTCCCTTTTGCCCATATACGCTCTAGTTCATTTTTTAAAGTCCCATAGAATCTATTTGCATAGACTTCTTCCCATTCTACAAATTCGTTATTTTCAATACTTTTTTTAAACTCGTCAGTTGTAAGAAAATAATAATCTTTACCATAGGTTTCATTTTCTCGTTTAGGCCTGTTGGTAGCTGAAATTGAGAATTCGAGGTTTAATTCTTTTTCTAAAAGATTCTGAACTATAGTAGTTTTGCCAGAACCTGATGGAGCAGAGAATATAAATAATTTACCTTCCATTTGATAATTACAATATATTTAGCATTTGCTCTTTGATTTTCTCCAACTCATCTTTCATTAGTACAACAAGTTTTTGAATATCAGAATCGTTTGCTTTAGATCCAATTGTATTGATTTCTCTACCAATTTCCTGGGTGATGAATCCTAATTTTTTACCGTTTGATTCAGGTTCGTTTAACATTTCGATAAAATAATTACAGTGATTAGTAAGCCTGACTTTTTCTTCGGTAATATCAAATTTCTCTAAATAGTATATTAGTTCTTGTTCAAATCTATTTTTGTCAATATCATTTTCATCTGTGAATTTACTCAGGCTTTCTTTTAATTTTTCTCTAATTTTTTCAGTCCTGTCAGATTCAAATGGTGTAATGTTGTCTTTATTTTCTTCAATTATTTTAATTCTTTGTTCAATATCTTTGTTTAAGTATTTTCCTTCTTGTATTCTAAATTCATCTAACTGGTCGAGAGCATTTAAAATTGTTTTAGTTACAATGTTCCATTCTTCATCATCTATTTCATCGCGATCCGTAATTAATGTGTCTGGTAAGCGCATTACTGATTGCAATAATTCTTCCGAGGCATTAATATCTAAATCGTTGGCAATAGATTTCAATTGCTTAAAGTAGCTTTTTACAACTCCAGAATTAATAGTTGTAGCTTTTTTATCTTCAGCAATTTCGTAGTAAAGTACAAATTCAATTTTACCGCGTAATAACCTTTTCGAAACGATATTTCTTATTCTCAGTTCTTTTTCTCTGTAAATTCCGGGGATTTTTGTATATATGTCGAGATTCTTGCCATTTAATGATTTTATCTCAATAAGAACTTTTCGATCTTTTAATTCGCATTCGGCTTTTCCATAGCCGGTCATAGATTTTATCATATATTATTCTTTTCTGACTTTTACTTCAATTAACAAAGGTAACAAATTAGTTAAATAGTTTAATGTTCAATGATTAAAGTTCAAAATTCCAAACCTGCCTACGGGCAGGCTCAGAACATAGAGCTTTAAACTATATAATGACTTTCTTTTTCCAATTTCCGGTTAAGTAATAAATGTAAGCAAGTATAAACCCTACACACCATCCAATAGGCATTGCCCACCATATTCCTATTTCTCCAAATTTCCTTGATAGCAGCCAGGCACCAGGTATACGTACAATCCACAAGGCAACTATAGAGATAAACATTGGAATTAAAGTATCTCCTGCACCTCTCATTACACCAAAAATAACAAACATAGCGGTAAAAAGAATATAAAAGGCTCCTACTATGTTAAGATATTTCTTTCCAATAAGAATAACCTCCAAATCATTTGTAAAAAGGCCCATTATAGGGCCACTCCAAATTAATATAACTGCCGAAACACTTATTGCAATTACTGATGACATTTTGAGGGTTGCTATGAATCCGGCCCGAACCCTTTCTTTTTTTTGTGCTCCTATATTTTGACCTACAAATGTACCAAGGGCAGCTGCAAAATTCATTGCCGGAAATGAAGCCAATGAGCTAATTCTTGTAGCAACAGCATAAGCAGCAATTACACTTTTACCAAAAGGATTTACAATCCAAATCAGGGCAATCATCCCAAGTGCTACAAATGCTTGTTGAAGTCCGGTAGGTAATCCAATACGGATACTTTTCCTGAAAATCTCTTTATCAAATTTCAGATTAATAAATGAAAAGCGGATTATCTTATGGGTTTTATTGAGATAAATTACGGCACTTAAAAAGGCTCCTCCTTGTGCTAAAATTGTTGCTATAGCAACACCGGCAATACCCATATTAAATACCAGTACAAATAATAAGTCAAATCCTATATTAAAGAAGGTTGATATAATCAGGAAATATAAAGGTGTTTTTGAATCACCTAGGCCACGCAAGATAGCACTTGTTCCATTAAACCCAAAAGATAAAATAACACCGCCCATGAAAATATTGAAATATGTTGTAGCTTGTGGTATAATTTCTTCAGGAAGTTTTAGTAGCCTGAAAATATCTTCACTAAAAAGTATTCCTAAAATACTTATTAGGATAGAAGCAAAAAACAGGAAGATAAAAAGTGTGTCAATTGTCTTTTTTACTTTCTCAATATCTTTGGCCCCAAAATATTGTGATATTACAATTGTGCTACCTGATGCTATTCCTATTATTAACGAAAGAAATGTAAAAATAACAGGAAACGATGCACCAACAGCTGCTAATGCCCCTGTTCCAATAAATTTACCTACCACAATGCTATCAACAACGTTGTACAGCTGTTGAAATATATTACCAAGTAGCATTGGGAGGGCAAATTTCAGGATGAGTGATCCTTCCTTACCAACAGTTAAATCTTTCATTTAGGAACTTTAAAATCTTTGCAAAACTGACTAAATTAATCTTATAATCAAAATTTCGTAGTTGAATAAAAGGAAACAATATAAAAGGATATATGTTGCAACTTGTATTAAAATTAATTATAATAAAAAACCTCGTAATATGAAATACGAGGTTTAAATATGAATTATTACGATTTTACTTTACCCTTTCAAGCTCAACAGTAAAGTGCCTCATAATAGGAGCTTCATTTACAATTTTAAATCCTTTTGTAAGTTGATCTCTTCTGTCAAATACGTTTTTAAGAGCGACAGCAATAACATCCATATGATTATTGGTATAAACTCTTCTGGGTATTGCTAACCGAAGAAGCTCAAGTGCCGGATATCTATTTTCTCTTGTATCAGGATCTCTGTCTGCTAATAATGTACCAATCTCAACTCCACGAATTCCTGCTTCTAAATATAATTCAACAGCTAAAGTTTGAGCTACATATTCTTCTTTGGGAAGATTGGGTAAAAACTTTTTAGCATTAACAAATATTGCATGGCCACCAAAAGGTTTCTGAATAGATATTCCAAAATCGGTAAGTTTTTGGCCTAAATATGCCACTTGCTTTATACGCGTTTCTAAATAGTCAAATTCTGTGCCTTCATCCAATCCCTGTGCAAGGGCATTCATATCCCGTCCCGACATTCCTCCATAAGTAATAAATCCTTCAAAGACAATATTAAAAACAGTCGCTTTTTTAAATACTTTTTCGCTATTTAATGCGATAAAACCTCCCATATTTACAATAGCATCCTTTTTACTACTCATAGTCATACCATCGGCATACGAAAACATTTCTTTCACAATTTCTTTTACTGTTTTATTTTCGTACCCTTTTTCACGCATTTTGATAAAATAAGCATTTTCAGCAAATCGAGCTGAGTCATAGTAAACCGGAATATTGTATTTATCTGTTATCTTACGGATCTCTTTCATATTCGCGATAGAAACCGGTTGTCCTCCTGATGAGTTGCATGTAATAGTTAATACAATGAAAGGAATTTTTTCAGGTGTATATTCCTTAATTACACTTTCCAGCTTATTAAGGTCAACATTCCCTTTAAAAGGATGAAAGATTTCAGTATCAAAGGCTTCATCAATAGTACAATCAATTGCTTTAGCTTTTCTGAATTCGATATGCCCTTTGGTTGTATCAAAATGTGAATTCCCGGGGATTATATCACCTTCTTTAATAGTTGCTGAGAATAGAACATTTTCTGCAGCTCTTCCTTGGTGTGTAGGAAGGAAATATTCAAATCCTAGTAGTTCTTTTATTGTATTTTTTAGCTTATAGTAAGAAGATGCTCCTGCATAACTTTCGTCTCCTAACATCATTGCTGACCATTGCTTGTCACTCATTGCTCCGGTACCTGAGTCAGTCAATAAATCAATAAATACCTGGTCACTTTTTACATTGAATAAATTAAAGTTAGCTTCTTTAATCCATTGTTCACGTTCTTTGTGAGTACTTTTTTTGATGGTTTCAACCATCTTAATTTTATATGATTCTGCAAATGGAATTTCCATAACATTATAATTTAAGATTATATAATAGAAAATTAAATCTAATTAAAAATGTGAGTAGTTTCTCTTAGAAAGAGAATTGCAGAAAGTGAAAAGAATCCCTTTTTTTAATGTTAAGGTAGATTTTTACTGCTAAAATTAATATGTGCTGATTTATTCTCATCCAGCTCATTTTAGAATTTGATACAAATATAGGGGTTTCCAGAGTAATAGCATAAAAATTAAATAATTTTTGTGGCTGAGTAAAAGGAATAGGGTATAAAGGACTTTAAATTAATGCTAAACGCGAATAAATTATTACCTGCATTTTTTCTATTTTATTATTGAGTTTTTATTCTTTTTTGTTTAAACGTTCTAAATATTTTTGATAAAGCTGTTTTTTGTAAATCTCAGATTTTTCCAATCTCTTTTTATATTCTGCTCTTGATTCAGATGGTTTCTTAGGCACAAATAATCCTGACTTAGACAATTCGTTTTGAAATTCTTCTTCAAAATAGAAAGAGGCCAATATTTCAGGATTAATTTCCCATATTTTAATTGTATTATCACTTGCTCCACTAATTATGTATTGATTGTTAGTGCTAATATCAACATCGTTAACTGCTAATTTATGCCCTAGAAAAGAATATATTTGTTCTCCGCTCTCAACATCCCATAATCTGACTGAGGCATCATATGAAGCAGAGACCAGGTATCTGTCATTAGAACTGAATTTAATGCTCATTACACTTCTTTCATGTCCTGTAAGCACATGAAATATTTCCATTTTTTCTAAATCCCATATCTTAATTACATTATCCCTTGATGCACTTGCAAGATATTTCCCATCATTACTAAAAGCCAAAGAATAAATATTGCTTCCGTGAGCTGAAAATGAATGGATAAACTCAAAATCGTCAAATGTATAAATCTCAACAAAACCATCTTTTGAGCCACATGCTATTAGGTTGGTTGCTTTAGAAAAGGTTGTTGCTAATACATTGTTTCTGCCGTTTTTAAAAATATGAATGGTTTCTCCCTTATTTATATCCCATATTCTGAAATTGTTATCGAAAGAACCACTTACAGCATATTGTCCATTTTGTGAGATCCCAAAAGACCATACCGAGGTAATATGCCCGGAAAGAGACTTAATATACGAACCATCCTTTTTCCATATATTAATTGTTTTATCTCCTCCACTTAAGAAATGTTCTCCATCGGAGGTATATTCCAATTCATAAATTGTAGCATAGTGTCTTTTAAGAGTTGTTAATGATTTTAGTAAATTAAAGTCCCATATTTTTATGGTTTCGTCTTTTGAACCAGTAATAAATTGACTGCCATCCGGACTAAATGCGACCGAATGGACTTGATCACTATGTTCATTTAATGTAACAATTAAACATTTTTCTTTTTGGGAAAATGAGGGATTATTTAATAATGTAGTAATCAGAATTAAAATGCATAGTTTGAATAATCGCATAAAACTCTTGAGATTAGTTTTACCTGCCCCGGTCAACGAAATGTTTAGTCAAAAACAATCCACAAGCTACAGTCCCTCCAATAGCAATCCCCAGGTTAACACTACTTGAGCTATTACTTGTGAAATTTTCAGGATTATTTGTAAGGATGAGAACACCTGTAGCAACTGCCAATCCTCCGGCAACATATAGCATTGTATTATCTTGTTTTTTCCTTCTTCTTCTTAAATTAGCATAATTATAATCAGGTTGGAGTTCAAAATTCTTAACCTGAAACTTAAATTGCTGATAACTCTTATTTAATGTAAATTCAGTATTAAAATCATTGTCTTGAGATAGAAGAGAAACATCTTCTTTCGGGCCTAAAGAATATGTATAATTAAAAAATAATACGCAAAAAATAAGTATAAAAAACTTTTTCATTTCATACTGCTTTTGTGGCTTTCATCTATACTTAATTCAAAACTAATATAATTAGCTTATATATTCCAAATTTTAAAGATAATAATTATCAACTATTTGTACATATATTTTATGATAACAAGGTAAAAAAGTATTTAAATCAATAAAATTTGTTGATAAAAGAGATGCAAATATAATCTCATTTTTCAGTTTTCCCAGAAATAGCTAACTTTTTTGCATTCAATTTCAATTTAATGGACTTGCAGATTTAAGGGTATTAACATAATAATTATAAGTGTATTTAAACAAAGTTGGCTTAGTATATTAAACGATTTCAAAATCTATATCAGGGAAATTAGAAGCTAGTAGAAATAATTGTATACAAATCTATTACAATACTTGTTTGAGTAATTCTGTTATTGTGAATATTGCAAAAATAATACTTGCAATACCATTTGTAGTAAAAAAGGCTATATTAACCTTACTTAAATCTTTTGGTTTAACCAGTGTATGTTGGTAAAAGAGTAATCCAATAAAAATAAATGAACCTATCCAGTAAAGGATTCCAAAGTTTGCATAGAAACCTGAAAAAACAGTAATAATTGAGGCTGATAAATGGGAAATAACAGAGGTATTTAGAGCTCCTCTTTTTCCAAAAAATACCGGAAAGGATTTTAATTTCTCCTCTTTATCAAAATCTAAATCCTGCAAAGCATAAATAATATCAAATCCACTTACCCAAAACAGAACGACAAAAGAATACATCAGAGGAAGAATAGCAAATTTACCGGTAACTGATAAATACGCTCCGATGGGAGCCAGGGATAATCCAATACCTAATATTAAATGGCATAGAGCTGTAAATTTCTTTGTCAGGCTATATCCCAATATTATCAATAATGCGACTGGTGATAATTTGAAAGTTAAGACATTAATAAAATATGTTGTTGTAATAAAAAGAATTGAGTTAAGAATGACAAATAATAATGCAGATTTAGCCTTTATAATTCCAGCAGGTATTTCTCGTATAGCGGTTCTGGGATTTTTAAAATCTATTTTTCGGTCGACAAACCTGTTAAAAGCCATTGCAGCGTTTCTGGCAAATACCATACACAATATTACAAAAACAAATAATTTCCATTCGAATGTAGAACCAGTTTGTTGTAATGCTAAAAAATAGCCTATTAAAGCAAATGGCATTGCGAATATTGTGTGGCTAAACCTTACAAGAGATAAATAGTTTTTAACCTTCTTTTTTGCTTCTTGTATCATTTTATTGTGGGTTAAGATAACCCTTTCTGTTATATATGATTGTAATTAATTTAAAGTATTCTGTTAAAAATAATTATTAGCTGTTGCTTAGTTTTTTTTGGTATAAACTAAAATTTTCTTCATCGAAACATACAAAATACACTTTATCAAATTTGTTAATTTGTTTTAAAAATTCATTTGCTGATTCAATAGCAATTTGGGCTGCTATTTCTTTTGGAAATCTGTAAACACCGGTGCTAATATTAGGAAATGCTATTGACCTTATATCATTATCTATTGCTAATTTTAGACAGTTCTTATAACAACCGGCAAGTAGTCCTGGTTCATTGTTATTTCCTCCATGCCATACAGGGCCTACTGTATGTACAACATATTTGACCGGTAATTTATAGCCTTTTGTAATTTTAGCTTCGCCCGTTTCGCATCCATTTAGAGTTTTACATTCTGCTAATAATTCCGGTCCGGCAACTCTATGTATAGCACCATCAACTCCACCGCCACCAAGTAAAGTTTTATTTGCTGCATTAACAATAGCATCAACCTCCAGTTTGGTTATATCGCCTTGTATCAGTTCTATTTTTGCCATGAATTTGTATTACCTGATTTGAGCCCCAAGTTCTTTTTCAAACACTCTAATGAAATTGTTTACAATTTTATCAATTTGTTTATCAGTAAGTGTTTTATTTTCGTCTTGTAAAATAAAACTAACAGCGTATGATTTTTTATTAGCACCCAATTTTTCTCCTTCAAAAACATCGAATAGTGAAACTTTTTTAAGCAGTTTCCTCTCAGTTTTATAAGCTAATTCTTTTATATCAGCAAATTGAACCTTTTTGTCCAAAAGTAAAGCGAGGTCTCTTCTTACTTCAGGATATTTAGGAATCTCTGAATATCTTATACTATTCTTTACAGAATGTTTCAAAACAGTATTCCAATTAAACTCTGCAAAATAGATAGTAGTATCAATATCAAAAGGATTTAGAATTTTTTTGTTCAGGATTCCATAATCCACCAATTTGTTTTTATTGTAATTTACACTTAATCCTTCAGTAAAAATATCTGATGATATTTCATTACTTTCAATTTGGTTTAAGTCAAAACCCAATTGTTCCAATATATTTTCCGTATGAGCTTTTAAAGTATAAAAACTTGAAGGTTCTTCTTTGCTAATCCAGTTTTCTTCTGTTTTATGACCAGTAATAAAAAGAGCTAATCTTTGTTCTTCGTGATATTTTTTTAACGGATCTTCACTTTCTGATTTATTCAGGAAATAGCAATTACCAAATTCATATAATTTTAAATCGGGATTTTTCCTATTTCGGTTATAAGTAATTGATTCTAATCCACCAAAAAGAAGAGTTTGTCGTAATCCACTCAGGTCAATACTTAAGGGATTAAAAATCTTAACAAGATTCACTTGTTTAAAAGATTCCAGTTTGTCGTAATAATCAGTTTTTGTTAACGAATTGCACATTATTTCATTAAAGCCATTACCGGTTAAAATATCTGAAATTATATTCTGGATTTTTTCTTTATCAGGCTTTTTTGAGTATGATAAGCTGGAGTTTACATGATCAGTAATTTCAACATTATTATATCCGTAGATTCTTAATACTTCTTCAATAACATCAGCTTCTCTTTGCACATCTACACGATAAGTTGGTACTTCAAGACTTAATTTTTCATCATCCTCAGATACAATTTTAATATCAAGTGATTGTAATATATTTTTGACTATTTTTTTTTCAATTTCTTTACCGATTAGTCTTTTCAAATTGCGAAAAGTTAAATCAACTTCGAAATCTTCAATTGGTTTAGGGTAAATATCAACTATTTCAGATGATATTTCTCCTCCGGCAATTTCTTTAAGTAATAAAGCAGCACGTTTCAATACACATACAGTAGCATTTGGATCAGTACCACGCTCAAAACGAAACGAAGCATCTGTATGCAATCCATACCTTTTAGCTGTTTTCCTTACATAAACCGGATTGAAATGCGCACTTTCAATAAAAATATTTTTTGTTTTTTCACTAATACCCGATTTAATTCCACCAAAGACACCGGCAATACACATTCCTCCCTCTTCATTACAAATCATTAAATCTTCATTGGATAGTTTTCTCTCTTCTTCATCGAGTGTAATGAACTGAGTACCTTCCTTTAATGTTTTAATAATAACCTTATTTCCTGCAATCTCATCAACATCAAAAAAGTGAAGTGGCTGGCCTGTTTCGTGTAAAACAAAATTAGAAATGTCAACCAGGTTATTTATAGGATTTAGTCCTACTGCTTTTAGCTTGTTTTGCAGCCATTCCGGTGACGGGTCTACTTTTACATTACTAACAGTTACACCGGAATAACGAGGGCAAGCTTCGGGATTTTCAATTATAATATCAATAGGTAGGTTATTATTGTCTACTTTAAACTTATCTACAGATGGTTTTAATAATTCGGTTTTCTTTGTTAAGCTTAAATATGCAGCAAGATCACGGGCTGTGCCAATATGCGAAGCTCCATCAATTCTGTTTGGGGTTAAACCAATTTCGAATACAGTATCGGTCTCAATATTAAAATACTCTTTTGCCGGAGTACCAATTTTAGCAGAATCTTCCAATACCATAATTCCCTCAT
>DAOVYZ010000008.1 GCA_030635365.1 Bacteroidales bacterium | reverse complement strand
GTATGATCTGATTATAAACAACCTGCTTATCTGACTCACTAAGCAGGCCAAGTCGTTTTTGTATGGTTTTTAAATTCATCCTGCAAGATACTAATTTAAGCGCATTTATCATAGAACATAGCCAATTGTTTTAATGTATAATTTATTTAGTTGATTCGCAAAGTTTTTTAGTTTTACATTTTTCTAATTGCATATGGGCATTATACAGAAACGGGATAATTTATTATGTTTAGTGATTCCCTTACATGAGATTCCATTTTTTAATCCGAATTTGATAATAAATCTATTCTTTGTATATTAGAGCTTCCTTGTTGGTTAAATAAACTTAATAAACAACTTGAATAACACATGAATAAGAAGTTTTTGATTTTAATAATATTGATTGGATTAATTGTATTAACAATTGTAAGTAGTTGGATACTTTGGTTGACAAAAGAAGAAAAACCTTTGAATATTTATGTTCTTGATAAGACAGTTCCTACAATGGAGCGTGCAGAGCATAAATCATTTAATTGGATATTAGATTATAATAAATACGTAAAACCGGATGGTGATTTGTATGATATTGAAAAAGATTATTATGGTTTTTTTCCTTTAAATACAAAGTCTCAGGAATTTGATTTCAGAAGTATACGTATACATGAAATTGAAGATGCAGCAAATAATTATGATATGTTGTATTACGCCGATACATATGGAGTGTATTATAATGAGTGGTATAAAAAAGGAGCTACGGATGTAAAGCATACGCAAAAGGTATATGGTGGTTTAAATCAAAATGATTATTTGTTGATGAAACAAATGAAAGAAAGCGGTAAATTAATAATAAGTGAGTTCAATTTATATAATGCGCCTACAAATGGATTGATCAGGGAAAAGGTTGAAGAACTTTTCGGATTAAAATGGAGTGGATGGACAGGGAAATATTTTGCGAATTTAGATACCCTTGAGGGAAGCAAGTTTCCGAAATGGATTGTTAACTTATATATGGAACAAAATAATAATCAATGGCCATTTAAAAACGCAGGAATAGTATTGGTTCATAAGTTTGGGACTATTGCGATACTTGAGCAAGGAACTCATTTAACAAAAGAAATACCTTTTATTTTAGCAAATAATGATGCAGTAAACCGATTTAAAGTTCCCGAAGTAGTTCATTATCCTCAATGGTTTGATATCACTACATCTACCGAAAAAAATAATGTTTTGGCTAATTTTAAGTTTCATGTTAACACTAAAGGTGATTCATTGCTGAGAAGCTATGATTTAAAGCCGGTATTTCCGGCGGTAATTGAACACATAAGCGATTATAAATTTTACTATTTTGGAGGTGATTTTGCTGAAAATAATGTAAATAATAAATTAGCGTATTTTGAGGGATATAGAAATATTTTCCCTGTTTTTGGGAACTCAAGATACTCAAGTACTAAAAAATTTTATTGGGCATTCTATGTGCCGATGGTAACAAAAATCTTGGACGATTATTACAATGAGTTAAATCAGTAGTAAATTACTAAAATGTTTATTTTTAATTATAAAATATTGTTGAACTTGAATTTGGGTTTTTTATTTAATAACTTGAAAAATCATATAAACATAGTTTGAATAAAAAGATAAACCGTGAGAACAAAGATCCACGAAATATCTGGTAAAATGGTAGTTGAATGGGAGCCGACTGCAAAAGCAATTATTGATACCTGGACAAATCAATTTATAACTTTAGAGCAATTTAAAGAGGCTGTATTTATAAGGGGAGTTAATCATGCAAAGGCAAATGGTGGCCGTGCCTGGATTGTTAATTCCAAAAAAGCGAAGAGTGTTTTTAAGTCAGAAATTCAAGATTTTATTACATCAGATATTTTTCCAACTTTTGCTAAAATTGGAATCAAGTATTTTATTACTATAAGTCCTGAAGATGTGGTTGCTAATCTCACCGTTGAAAAGTATAAAGCAAAGACAGGGCCTGCGGGACTTCAATTAGTTGAATGCGATAGTACAGAAGACGCTATTGAATGGTTAATGAAGAATAGATAGGAAGAATAGATTATATTGGCTATTCTTTTTTTGCCACTAAAACACTAACCTGCTTGCCAGCAGGCAAGATTTCTAAGTATCACAAAAAAGTATAACCACATTAGTTTAAATCACAGCCATTATATTTTAAAAAACCAAATATTTCTTTTACTATAATTTAATATTGATAAAAATTTCTATATTTATCAAATATTTAAAATGAAGTATTTGTGAGTATATTGAAGGTTCGGGATTTTAATTCTATAATAAATTTAGTTTCAGAGAACAAGCGAAAAGGTTTAAAAGTTGGTTTAATTTGTGGTTGTTTTGATGTCCTGCATATTGGACATGTTCGTCTTTTTAAGTTTGCGAAGAGTAAAGTAGACATTTTAACACTTGGACTCGATAGTGATGCAGCAATTCGCAAATCGAAAGGAGAAAACCGCCCAATACATTCACAAGATATGCGCATGGAACTTATTTCTCATTTGGAATTGGTTGATTATGTTTTTCCTTTAAATTATCAGGGTGAGTTTGGAGATGATTCTTCATATATATTTTGGGAAGATATTTTGGGTGGAATTAAACCAAGTGCAATTATTACCTCTACACTAGCGGATAAATATGCAAATTCAAAAAGAGAAATAGCTCAAAAATTTAATATAGAATTTATTCCTTTTAAAGAGCAATATGATGTTAGCACGACTGCAATTGAAAAAATGTATGTAAACGGATTTTTAAATATTAAAATGAATTACAAATGGAAAAATATAAAAAACTACTGACTGAAACACAAAAGGAAATTTTAGCAAAATCAATTGGTAAAAGTATTGATTCCTGGGGTATTAAAATTGTTAATGGTGCGTCTGATTATGAACTTATGTATATTAGTGCAGACAAGATATTGTTAAATATAGATTCTGAAGTTTTTATAAAATTAAGTTATATAGAAAGAGATACCAATATTATGCAATTTACTTACTTTGAACCTATCATTGAGGAAATCGAAGAAAGCGAATTCGATAATACGGATGGTTTATGTATTATGCCTCCCTATAATGCTAATATAGTTTCAATTGAAGCTTATAAGGAAACAAAAAAATGTCCTGCAGCCGTAGCTTTTTACGATGGTGTTATAATTATTGAAACAGAAAAAGGTGTTAAGTTTAGATTTATCCCGCAAATTACCATGGAAGATAAAGAAGGTGTGTGTTTAAGTATTATTAATCCACCAAACTTTTATGAGAACGTTCGCAAGAATTTAATGGAACCATTTGTTGAGACAAAAGTGAGCTATAGAATTGAATAAAAATAACCTTGTTTACCTAATAATATGTAGTTAAATATTTAAGTATTCTTATTTTAGTTATTGATGTTTTTTACTCCAATAAAATATGATGAACCTGTCTTTCGCCCTCCGGGAGAAGCCAGGTCTGCAATACTTCAGGTAACTTTAGGGTGCTCTTGGAATAAATGTGCATTTTGCGAAATGTATACTTCGAAAAATTTTAAAGCAAGATCATTTGATGAGATAAAAAAAGAGATTAAAACCCTATCAGGAATATATAAAGGTGTAAAAAAGATATTTCTTGCAGATGGGAATGCTTTTGTACTAACACGTAATAAATTAAAACCTGTATTAGAAGAAATAAATTCGCAATTTGGAAGATTGCAAAGAATTTCGTCATATGCCTTACCAAAAGATGTGCTTTCTAAAAGTGATGAAGAATTGAAAGAATTAAGAAATTCAGGATTAAAATTGTTATACATTGGAATAGAAACCGGAGATAATGAGTTATTAGAATTAATTAATAAAGGAGAAACTTTTGACTCAACAGTTGAAGGAATCCAAAAAGCACAAGAGGCAGGAATTGATACTTCCATTATGATATTAAACGGATTAGGTGGACGGAAGTATAGTGAGCAACATGCTTTAAAATCAGCAAAAATTATAAACAAAATAAATCCAAAGTTATTATCTACCCTAACGCTGAGTATGCCCTATGGAATGGATCATTTTCAAAACAGGTTTAAAGGTGACTATATACAACAAACAATTGTAGAATTATTTAAGGAATTGAAATTGTTCATAGAAAATATTAATGGCCAGAATATTATTTATCGTAGTGACCATGTTTCAAATAATTTAGTTCTAAAAGGGGTATTATCTAAAGACAAAGAGCAATTAGTAAGCATGCTAAATAATGCAATTAGTAATACTTCTCCTGACGATTATCCCTCAGCACCAATGTTTCTTTAAATAATCTGATCCAATGCCTAAATACAGGTATTCTCCAATCCCGGAACCTTCTACTCCCTCAACCCATGCAGTTGATAGAGTATCATCAAGCAGATTATGAGCTCCATATTTTCCTAATTCTTCAAAGGGATTTACTTCATCAAGCTCTGAGCTCACGTAGTGGTAGCCCATAATAGCATGTAGAAATAATTTTTTCCAATCGGGTTTGTCGATTCTTAATGTAGAAATAAAAGTTATTAAAGCAAACGAAATTAATAGCACTTTCATTAATCAAGTATATTATAAGTCTTTTTCGGCTTTAAACTCTTCTAACTGAGTTTTTGCCAATTCTAAACTTTCCTGGTATCCTTTTAGCTTAGGTTTATATTGTTTATATTTTTCTTTAGCCTTTGTTTGATTTAGCTTCCCTTTATCATATTTCTTTTTTTCAGCTTTGTATCTTTTATCAAACTCCTTTATTCCTTTGCCATGGGCTGATTGCATAGATTTCAGTTCTCTTTCAATAGATTTGGCTTTATCATCATCTGCCTTTTTCAACGTTTTCCTTAAAGTTTTATAACTATCAGCTTGATTTTTTGAAAATTGTTTTTCTTCAGCTGCAATAACATCTAATTCAGCATTTGCTTCGTTTTCCATTTCTGTGCCAACTTGCATTAAACTATCTGCTTGTGCAATTTTAGCATTAGTTGCATCAATTTTATTTTGTGTTCGTTTAACTTTCTCTTCAAGCTTAAGGAGTTTTAATTCGTCTTTACTCAAATTCTCAGTATCAGCAGGATCCTGGGCAAATAACTGAAGATTGAAAAGAATAAGAATAAAAGTAATTGTCGATGTTATGTAGATTTTTAATTTCATAATAGATGGTTGTTAAGTTATGATTTCTATTTAATTAAAACAAAATTGTATACGTTATTTATAATAAGAAGTTAGTTCATAAAGTTCTTTTGAAAGTTTATCTAAACTATCAGCATAATTGGATATTTGATCAGCAAGCCCTGAGTTTTGATTAGTAAAACTATCTAATTCGGAAACTGCATTTTGGATTTGTTCAATTTCATTGTTTTGTTGGTGACTTGCCTGGGTTATTTCTTTTACTTTTTTTGTGGTTTCTTGCATTAAGGGTACTATGTCTTCAAGATTCTTAAACGAATCTTCGATAATTTTAACCGAGTTATTTGAAATAACCGTAATTTCGTCAGCTGCTACTTTACTATTTTCAGCGAGTTTTCTAATTTCTGTAGCTACAACAGCAAAACCTTTTCCTTTTTCTCCAGCTCGGGCAGCCTCAACAGCGGCATTTAAGGCTAATAAGTTAGTTTGAAATGCAATATCTTCAATAACTGCAATTTTATCAGCTACATCTTTCATGGCTTTCACGGCTTCTTGCGATATACGAGTAGCATCACTAATCTTTTGAGAGGTTTCCTGCGACAAGTTTTCTGTATGGGAAGCATTATTTGTATTTGCATCTATATTGTTTACCAGAACTTCAACAGATGAAGAGACATTTTTTGTTGACTGTAACTGTTCATGAACCCTTTTACTTAAATCTTTTGAATTCGAGCCCAGGAAATTTCCTATCTGGCCTAATTTATTAGTCCCGTCCTTAACTTTGCTTAGAAATGTTGAAAGTTGACTGGCCATTGCACTTAAAGAGTTAGCTAATTCTTCAATTTCGTCTCGGGTATTTATTTCTAGTTTATGTTTCAAATCTCCGGAACTAATTTGCTTGGCAAATTTAACTCCATGATTAATAGGCTTTACAATGTAATGTATCATTACTATAATAACTGCTGATATGATAATAAAACCGATTATTCCTATAATAATAATCAATCTTAAAAACTGATTTGCTTCTAACATCATATCGTTTACAGGAACTAAAATACCTAGAGACCAAGGCGTACCTGTTTCTCCGATTTGTATTGGTTCAAAATGCACATATAGTTCATTACCTGAATTAGTGTGTTGAGCAATAAATGTAATTCTATTTCCTTCACCAATATTTTTAGTTATCTGGTATTCTTCGTCTTCAGGAGCATTAACGTCTGAAAAATATTTTCCTTTAGTAGTTGTGGGATCTGGGTGAGCTACATACATAGCTTTATTTGATAAAAGAAAAGCATAACCTGTTTCAAATGGTTTAATTTCATGAACCAAGTTTTGTAATTCGGTTAACTCAATATCTGTACCAACTAAACCTGTAAATTCCCCGTCACTTAAAATGGGTACGGCAATTGTTGTTTCTATAATAGAATCACCTTCACCATAAACCGAGAAATAGGGTTCCATTATAGCTTCTTTTTTTGAATTCATTACCGCATGATAACCTGTATATCTTTCTATGCCACCAATATCAATAGAATCAGTGAAATTTTGAATTGTATTTTCTTTTCTAAAGAAAGTATTAGATATTCTTCCGGGTTTATCACCCCAATTTGCGTTATAATGACTTAATTGCCAACTATCCCATACACCTATATAATTGGGATTTTCAATTAATGTATTTTTTAAATAATTATTAAATAACTCATTTCGCATCAATGGTGGTATGTTTTTAAATTCTTGCATGCTGTATGCTAATCCCTTAACAATACCAAGATCGTAATTAAGTTGTTTCTCAATTTTAATAGCACTTTCTTTAACACTTGAGTTTATTTGCTTTATTGCAGTATCATATGAGTTTGCTTTATATCTGTATATAAAAATAACTATGATGAAGCAGTATACAACTGTTGAGGATAAAAGAATGGAGATAAGCATCTTATTCCTCAAGTTTAATCTAAATCTTAATTTCATTTTTATATAGGATTAAAGATTTTATTATGATATTTACTGCATTTGAAAACAAAAAGTTACATAATAGAGATACGTTAGTCAATAAATTAACAACTTCTGTCAAAGAAAAATAAAATACCGTTATTTGTCATCAGTATAACTACTTAAAACCAGGAAAAAGAATAGGTGAAATTACGTATAGAAAATTATTTTAAAATTATCCCCTTTGGTCATGAGAGAAGTGCAAGGATTCTATCAAAATTCATCTTTTGACCGGTTTGTTCAGTATTAATGAGAGAATCAGCTAATTTTGATTTATGAGCTTTTAACTGTTGTATTTTTTCTTCAACTGTATCTGTAGAAATAAAACGATAAACCATAACTTTTTTGTTCTGGCCTATACGGTGTGTTCTATTAATTGCTTGTTCTTCAACAGCAGGATTCCACCATGGATCTAAAATAAAAACATAATCAGCACTGGTAAGATTTAATCCGACACCTCCAGCTTTAATTTGTATAAGAAAAACGTGATTGTTTTCCGAATTCTGAAAGTCTTCAATTACTTCGTTTCTATTTCTTGTACTTCCAGTTAGAACCGAGAATATGTGTCCTTGCTTTGTTAAATAATCTCCAAATAAATTAAGGTGTTTTACATAAGCAGAAAAAATAAGTACTTTATGTTTTTCTGCAATAAGGTTTTCAATATTTCTTGTTACTTCTTCAAATTTACCTGATTCTTCAGTATAACCTTTATCAATAAGTACAGGGTGATTTGCAATTTGTCGCAGTTTATTCAGCCCTTCAATAGTCAGGATTGTGGGTTTATCTATAGTTTTCTCAATGGTCTCCATTATAGAATTTCGAATCTTCGACTTTTCCTCTTCATATAGAGACTTCTGTTCTTCGGTCATGTCGCAATAAATTACAGATTCAAACTTATCGGGTAAATCTTTTGCTACCTGATGCTTTGTTCTTCTTAAAACAAACGGATGAATAAACTGCTGTAATTTTTCCTTTTTATCAGGATCTTGATTCTTCTCAATTGGTTGTACAAATTCGCGTTTAAAAAACTGGAGATTACCCAAAAGGCCTTTATTTAAGAAATTAATTTGTGCCCATAAATCTGTTAATGAATTTTCTATAGGTGTTCCTGTTAATACCAAACGATGTTTTGAGTGCAGTTGAATAACTGCTTTATATGTTTTAGAGTCAGGGTTCTTTATATATTGACTTTCATCTAAGATTAAATAATAAAACTTGTACGTTTTAAGAGTTTCAAAGTCGTTTCGTATAACTCCATAAGTAGTAAGTATAATATCAAAATCGTTAAAAATACGAATATCCTTAGGCCTGTTTTGGCCAATAAATTTATAGCATTTCAAATCGGGAGTAAATTTCTGAATTTCATTTTCCCAATTATGAATTAAGGATGTAGGCATTACTATTATTGATGTTGCAGAACATGGAGTTTCTTTTATATCTACATTATCGAAAATACTAAGTTGTGCCAGAGTAGGTTTTTCGTTAGTCTGGTAATTCTCTCCATTTATTTTGCCTTTTGAATTTAAAAGTAATGCTAAGGTTTGAACTGTTTTACCTAAACCCATATCATCGGCTAAACATCCTCCAAACTGATTTTCTTGCAATAATTTCATCCACGAAAAACCTTCGCTTTGATACGGTCTTAAATTAGCTTTTAAACCTTTTGGTAACTCATACGAATCTTTATTATAATCTTTATAAAGATTATGATACTTCTCAATAATTGATTTACTCTTTTCAGGAACACTTGTCTCAATTAATCCAAAATGGTGTTTATCTAATTGGATATGTTTATCAGAATTACGCCCGTACTGAAATAATTCTTTGTATTGTTCAAACCATTCTTTTGGAAGAATAGTAATTTCTCCATTAGGTAATTTATATTCTCTGACTCCATTTAAAATATTCTTCCTGAATTTTGTAAAAGGAATCTCAAATTCACCTATTTGAATAATAATATAAATATCGAACCAATCGATATCTTCGTTGATGTTGGATTTAATTTGCGGTTCAAATAAAGAATATTGTATCTCATTTTGCTTTTGAAAAAGCTTTATTCCTAATTCAAGTATCTTATCTTTATTTAAACTAAGCCAATTAACAAACTCATATTTCTTTTCTTCTAATTCCAGGTCCTTAATTGATTCAAGTGTAAAATGTGATTCATTATTATTATTTAAACCTATAGATTCAAGCTTGGAAATAACACTTCTTTCCCAATCAAAATCACGTTCTGTTTTATGAAAAATAAAAATTTCTTCTTTATCTTCAAATTGAACAGAAGAGTTTGAACCTTTATTAGCAAAGAACTTATTACTCTCATTATAAATAAAAGAAAGAATAAGTGTTTGATTTCCCTGTAAATCTTTTTCGAAACTTAATGATGCTTCTTTAGTTGTAATTACTTTATTAATTTCAAAGCCATTAGCCTTTACATTATATTGCTTAATGCTTTCCAGGGCAAAAGTTTCAAACCACTTTTTCTCCGACGATTTTGGAATATGAATGCAATCTTTATTAAAAAATGGAAGAAGTTTCTTGGCATTAATGTTATCAAAAATATATAGCTTACTATCAATAATTATTCGGCAGGGATTTTCTGTTAAAATATATGCTGACTTTTCCAGTAGGCTAACCTCTTTATCATTATGTTTTATGGTTAAATAATATTGGCTTTCATTTTCAAGTTTGGTAATATTAAATACCGACTGAGCTTTACCCTTAATTATTTCTATTTTACTATCGCTATTTATATATTTAGGTTTTTCTTTAAAATATAAATTAATGTCCATTTTCTGAAGTAGTTCAGTACATTTTATCAATCTTCGTTCAATATATGGCCGTATATTTTTCTCAGCAAACTCTTTTGTAAGCTTATTTATAAAATCAACCGTAGTTTGCCCTCGTTTTTTTGAAAAGATCTTGAGTAAGGCTTGTTCGCTATATTCATCAATTAGTCCAACCAATATTTTTTCATTAGCCGAGAAGTTCGGAGTGTATTTGCGGATATTTAATTGGGTAACTTTTTCTTCAATTTGGTAAAACCCATGATTAGGCTTTATTGCCACAATGTAAGGAGTCATTATCAACCCAAATAATGGATGATCCACAATACCAATTACAAATTCTTTCTTATGCATAAATTACAAAGACTAATATTTCGAAAATTCTATAAAAGTATTAAAATAAGTTTAGTTTGGAAAAATGCTTTCAAATCTTTTTTAAACATAGAATTAATTTATAATTAGAATTGTTTTAAATAGTTTGTGTAATTGCCAGTTTTATTAGGCTTTAGAAAGAGCATATTATACGACATATTATAAGTTTTGTTATTGATAAATCAAAATTCTATATTACCCAATTATTTTTTAAACCCATTATTACAAACAATTAATTACAAAGCGTTATAAGCTATGCGTGTTAAACGAATACTACAAGAAAAAGAAGCTGCAGAGCAAGCTTCTGTGGATTTAACTCTAATAGATCCATTAATAGAGAAATATAAAAGTAAGAAGGGCAATCTTATCCCAATATTACAGGGAACACAAGATGTGTATGGATACCTGCCCGAAGAATCTTTTATAAAAATATCGGAACTTACCGGATTAAAACTTAGCGAAATGTATGGAGTAGCTACGTTTTATACTCAGTTCAGATTAAATCCCGTTGGAAAACATATTATTAAAGTATGCCATGGTACTGCTTGTCATGTGCAAAATGCTACAGTAATTTCTGAAGCAGTTGAAGATGCTTTAGGAATTAAAGATGGCGAAACTACAGAGGATAGAATGTTTACTCTGGAGTCCGTTGCTTGTCTTGGTTGTTGTTCGTTGGCTCCGGTTATGATGATTGGAGATGATACCTACGGAAAACTTTCAGGAAATAGAGCTGTAAAAATCGTGAAAGAAATTAAGATTAAGGAAAGTAATTAACCTTTTCCAACAGGAAATCAAAAGAATTTAACATGGAAAAAACAAAAGTTTTAATAGGACTGGCAAGTTGTGGAATTGCTGCTGGTGCTAATAAAGTATACAACGAACTTAAGGCTTTGCAAGAAGCTGATAAGTTAGATATAGAACTTAAAAAAACAGGCTGTATTGGAATGTGTTACCGCGAACCTTTGGTTGAGGTAATAGATGAAACAGGATCATACTTATACGGCGAAATTAATGAAGAAAGAGCCGTAGAAATTTTCGATAAACACTTAAAGCAAAATATTCCGGTTACAGATTATATTGTAAAAAGTGATCTTTTCGAAGCTAAAGATGATTCTTTTTGGGATGGACAAGTAAAAATAGCACTCCGTAATTGTGGTGTTATCGATCCTGAAAATATAGATGAATATGAAGGGCAAGGTGGTTACAAAGCTCTTAAAAGAATACTAGATGATAAAGTAAGTCAGGAAGATGTAATTCAAACGGTTCTTGATTCAGGTATCCGAGGACGTGGAGGAGGTGGATTTCCAACTGGATTGAAATGGAGATTCGCTTACAAAAACGAAGCCGAAACAAAATATATAATATGTAATGCTGATGAGGGAGATCCTGGTGCATTTATGGATCGTTCTTTATTGGAAGGTGATCCACATGCAGTTATTGAAGGATTAGCAATTGGAGCATACGCAATAGGTGCCAGCGAAGGTGTTATATATTGCCGTGCAGAATATCCTTTGGCTATTAAACGATTAAATATTGCAATTGATCAGGCAAAAGAAAAGGGTTTCCTTGGAAACGACATAATGGGAGTTAAAGGTTTTAACTTAAATTTATATGTTAAGGAAGGAGCCGGAGCTTTTGTTTGTGGCGAAGAAACAGCCTTAATGGCATCCATTGAAGGTGAGCGTGGAATGCCACGCAAACGTCCTCCATTCCCCGCTGAAGCCGGGCTATGGGGCAAGCCTTCTAATATAAATAATGTTGAGACATTTGCGAATATTCCATACGTTCTATTAAATGGAGCAGAATCATTTGCTAAATACGGAACAGAAAAAAGTAAAGGAACAAAAGTATTTGCTTTAACAGGAAAAATCAATCATGGAGGATCTGTTGAGGTTCCTATGGGAGTTTCAATTAAAGACATAATCTTTAAACTAGGAGGGGGTATAACTGATGGTAAGAAATTTAAAGCTGTTCAGTTAGGTGGTCCTTCCGGAGGATGTATTCCTGAATATCTTGCTGATACCATTGTTGATTATGATTCAGTAAATGCTACAGGAGCTATTATGGGGTCAGGTGGTATGGTTGTTATGGACGAGACTACATGTATGGTTGATATCGCAAGATTCTTCCTTGATTTCACTAAAAAAGAATCATGTGGAAAATGTACTTTCTGTCGTATTGGAACAAAACGAATGTTAGAAATACTTACCAGAATTACCGAAGGTGATGGCAAGGAAGGTGATATTGAAAAACTTGAAGAATTAGCATATCAAATTAAAGATAATACCCTTTGTGGTTTAGGTCAAACAGCACCAAATCCTGTTTTAACTACCATAAAGTATTTCCGTAATGAGTATGAGGCGCATATTATAGATAAAAAGTGCCCTGCTAAGAATTGTAAAAAACTACTGACATACACTGTTGATACTGAAAAATGTACAGGTTGTACTGTTTGTGCTAAAAATTGCCCGACAGATGCAATTGATGGTGCAAGAAAAGAAGTACATACTATTCGTCAGGATGCATGTATCCAATGTGGTATGTGTTATAGCAAATGTAAGTTTGATGCTATTCTATTATCTTAATTCAAACTTTAATTGATAATTAAAAAATCATTAACTAAAATTTAAAAAGAAAATGAGCAATCAATTAAATATAATTCTTAACGGAAAGAATATTAAAGGAAATCCTGGAGAAACGATTCTTCAGTTAGCTAAACGAAATGGAGTTGAAATCCCAACCCTGTGTAACGATCCAAGACTAAAACCATTCTCATCATGTTTTGTATGTGTGGTTGAGGTTGATGGAATGCGTGGAATGCAACCATCCTGTTCTACTAAGATACAGGAAGGAATGAAAATTGAAACGGAAAACGAAAAGGTAAAGATAGCTCGTAAAACAGCATTGGACTTATTGGTTAGTAATCACTATGCCGATTGCGAAGCTCCTTGTAAGCAAACTTGCCCTGCAGGTGTTGATGTACAAGGTTATATTTCGTTAATTGAAAAAGGGCTGTACAGTGAAGCAATAGCATTAATAAAAGAAACTAATCCATTACCTGCAATTTGTGGTCGTGTATGTGTTCGTCCTTGCGAGGTGGCTTGTCGCCGTAATCACTTAGACGAAGGGAATGCAGTAGGTATTGACTATATGAAACGATTTGCTGCCGATCAGGATTTACTTTCTGAGACACGATATATACCTGAAATAGAAGCGTCAACAGGTAAGAGAATAGCTGTCATTGGTGCAGGCCCGGGTGGATTGTCATCAGCTTATTTCTTGCAGCAAAAAGGACATCAGTGTGATATATTTGAAGCAAGTCCAAACCCCGGAGGTTGGTTGCGCTATGGTATTCCTGAATATCGTTTACCAAATGATATATTAGATAAAGAAGTTGCTGCTGTAACTGAACTTGGAGCAAATATATTTTATAATAAAAAACTAGGTGATAACCTAAACTATAAAGAACTTAAGAAAGATTACGATTCAGTGATCTTAACAATTGGTTCGCAACGAGGAACACTAATTGGTTGTGAGGGTGACGATGCTGAGAATGTATATTCAGGTATCGATTTTCTAAGAAATATGGAAATGACAGGTCAGAAATATGACTTTGCAGGAAAAACAATTGCCGTTGTTGGTGGTGGTAATACTGCAATGGATTGCTGTCGTACATCATTGCGTTGTGGAGCAGAAAAAGTATATGTAATATATCGTCGAACAGAAAAAGAAATGCCTGCAAACCCAATTGAGATTCATGAATCGAAGGTTGAAGGCGTTGAATATATGTTTTTAACAAATCCATCGAAAGTGAATAAAGATAAGGATGGTAAGTTAAAATCAATAACATGCTTAAAAATGGAATTGGGAGAACCTGATGCATCTGGTCGTCGTCGTCCGGTGCCGGTTGAAGGTTCCGAATTTGAAATTGAGCTAGACTATGCTTTAGCTGCTATTGGTCAGAAAACAGAGGTTAACTTCTTAGATGATATTAACGAATCTGCTACCGATGGTAAATTGGAAGTGAATCGCTGGGGCGATATTGATGCTGATAAAAATACCTTACAGACAGGTGCAAAATCAATTTTTGCAGCTGGTGACGGTGTATCAGGTCCTGCTACTATTATTGAAGCAGTAGCACAGGCAAAAATTGCGAGCCGAAGTTGTCATCAATACTTAATGGGATTGCCATTAGAGGCAGAACCAAAAGAGTTTATTAGCAAAAGAGAAAGTTACAAAGAATTAACTTCCGATGATTTTACAGGCAGATATCAAAAGCAAATACGCGAAGAAATGCCAGTTCTTGAAGCTGATGACCGGGTAAACTTTAAAGAAGTTGAATTGGGTTATGATGGTGAAAAGATTGCAAAACACGAAGCTGAGCGTTGTTTAGAGTGTGGTTGTACTGAATATCATACATGCGATCTTAAGAAGTTTGCAACTCAGTATGATGCCGATCAAAAACATTTCGAAGGTGATTACCATACGCATGAACTTGATTTCTCTCATCCATTTGTAGAAATTGACAATAACAAATGTATTCTGTGTGCACGTTGTGTAAGAATATGTAAAGAAGTAGTAGGTGCTAATGCACTTGGATTGGTAAATCGAGGTTTCGATACATATGTAGCTCCAAGTATGGGTAACTCGTTAACAGAAACTGATTGTGAATCTTGCGGATCGTGTATCTCTACATGTCCTACAGGAGCAATTACTGAAAATGTTAACTTCAAACCGGGTCCGGTTAAGCTTGAAACTGCTAATACAATATGTAATTACTGTTCGGTTGGTTGTGAGATTGAATATCAGCATAAATCAGAATTTGTTTGGAAAACAAAGAGTAAAGAAGGACAGGTAAACAAAGATGGAAACATTTGTCGTTTTCCAAGGTTTGGGTATAGTGTTTTAAATGATACTACAAGACTAACTCAACCATTATTAAAAGTAGACGGTAACTTTGAAGTTATTTCATGGCAAAAAGCATTTGACATTATTGCTGATGAGATTAAAGATACTGATTCTGATGAAAATGGATTCTTTGTAGGTGCAAGGTTGAGTAATGAAGAAATGTATCTGATTCAGAAACTCGCAAGAGCAGGAGCTAAAACGAATAATATTTCAAGTTTCCATTATGTTGGACAAGGCAAATGGTACGGCGGAAACTCCAATGCTAATGCTCCGTTTGAGCAAATTAAGGATGCTAGCAGAATATACTTGTTAGGTTCGGAAGTAAACATGGATAACGCTGTTATTAGCTTTATGATTAATAATGCACGAGAAACTGAAAATACTCCTATTGAATTGGTTACAAATAGAGAGTTAAGTGCATTGGAGCATAAAGTAGACAAAACAATTAAGGTTAGTTCATACTATCATTTCATAAAAGCTGTAAACTATTATTTAATTGAAAAAGGATTGCACAATGCTTTATTTATTAAAGATAATTGCAATGGTTTTGATGAGTATAAAAGAGAATTAGCTAAAGAAAATTATGAGCAGTTAGTAAAAGATGCCGGAGTTTGTTGTAAGGAATGTGTGGAAGAATTTGCTGAAAACTATAATAAAGAAATAAATGCTGTTCTTGTGTTTTCCGAAAAGGAAGTCTCATCAAATGTTAGCAAAGAGTTGTTTAACTTGGCTATGATAACAGGAAAGTTAGGTAAAACAGCTAATGGATTAATATCATTAAAAGAAAAGAACAATTCTCAAGGATTGTTTGACATGGGAATCTCTTCTAAAAATGGAGTTGGAAATGTTGATTTAGCCGATAAAAAATATGCTAAGAGACTGGCTAAGAAATGGAATGTTAAAGAGCTACCAGAACAAGTTAAAAAGTGTATGAAAGAATTATTAAACGAAGGTTTATTAAAGAAATTCTATATCTTTGGTGAAGATCCTGTTGGATGTACTACAGATAAAGAAAAAGTTCAGAAATGGTTCTCTGAAGCTGAATTTGTTATGGTTCAGGATTACTTTATGACCGAGACAGCTAAGAATGCAAACCTGGTGCTTCCGGCAGTATTCCCAATTGAAACATCGGGTAGTTTTACGAATACACAGAAGAATATTCAGGTATTTGAAAAGCAGTTCAAGGGTAAAGTTGAAATAGAAAACTTTATGCAATTGATTCTAATATACAATCAGTTTGCCGAAACAAAAATGGATTCTGTTGATGACGTAAGAAAAGAAATATTTGAGTTATTATCGGATATTGAAAAGAAAGGAAATTATGAATTTGTTTATACCGAAAAGGAAAATATAAACAAACTCTTTAAACATGGTTGCGACTTTGTTGTTAAATACTTTGACGAATACTTTAAAAAGTCATTTGAAGTTATTCAGGAAAAAACAAAAGTTGCGGTTGAAAATTAATATCTTTAAGAAGACTAAAATATACCAAAATGAAAAAATTTAATTCAATTGAAGATGTCCTTGATTTTGCTATAAATGCAGAACAAGAAGCAGTTGATTTTTACACTCAGCTTGCAGAGAAATCAAAAACCGAAGACATGCGTTTTGTATTTATTTCTTTTGCGCAAGAAGAAATAGGGCATAAGTTACGATTGACTAAAATTAAAAATGAAGGCTCATGTACATTAGAAGCAAAAGAAATTGCTGACCTTAAAATTAGTGATTATATTGTTAATGTAAAACCAACTCATGATATGAGTTATCAAGATGCTTTAGTTTTAGCAATGAGCAAAGAAAAGGCTGCTTTTAAATTATATCTTGCATTATCTAAGCGTGCTACTGATCAGGATATGAAAGATGTTTTTTTATCGTTGGCACAGGAAGAGTCAAAACATAAACTCAGGTTTGAAATTGAATATGATGAATTTGTGTTAAGAGAAAATTAATTTTGTCTCAGATATTCTAGTAGGGCATGATAGTAGAGTATCATGCCCTTTTTTATTTCATTTTGAGTTTTTTTTATTGGTAGAGTTCGTTTAATTTTGTGAATACTTATTTAGCTGTACAATTTTTAATTGATAATTGGGTTAAATAATTTGAATTAAATTTTATACAAGTGAAAAAAACTTTATTTTTCTTGTTAATATTGACGATTCCCGGTTTCTGCTTTGCACAAAATGATACATTAGGTGTTCAAAAATCTAAAGACAAAGTTATAATTGGGGGTCAAGTATATTATGTACATATCGTAAAAAAAGGCGATTCTCTTTACTCGTTAAGTAGAGTTTATAATGTTTCACAGAAAGAAATTGCAAGAGAAAATCCTGAGATATTTTTAGGTTTAAAAATTGGACAGGCTTTAAAAATACCCTTTGAAAAAGATAATAAGGAAAGTATTGAGGTTTCGGATAAAAACAACTTTATTTACCATCGTGTAAAAAAACAACAAACAGTTTATTCATTAGCAAAAAAATATAATGTAACACAAGAGGATATATTTACGTGTAATCCCAATGCTCGATATGGTATTAACGAAGGAAGTATTTTAAAGATTCCAAAATCCAGGGATGTCGTAGAAACAATTCAAAAATATCCATTGGAAGAACCGTTAAAAGATACTATTAATGTTGTTGATCAATTTATTTATCATGAGGTAGAGCAAGGTGATACGGAATTTTCCTTAGCCGTATATTATGAAATAACAGAAGATATACTGAAAGAGCATAACCCCTTTTTAAGTGATGGATTGAAAATAGGACAAATCTTAAAAATACCAAAAGTAAGAAAATGTACTGGCAAAGAATGGAACAAGTATTATTATGGTTACACACTCAAAACGTGATGCCAGTTACGCACAAAGAACTGTTAATTTGTTTGATGGTCAGATAATT
>DAOVYZ010000468.1 GCA_030635365.1 Bacteroidales bacterium | reverse complement strand
TCATCTCCAAAATATTTCTCTGCTATTTTCTTAGAAAGTACAATTGAATATGGTTCACTTAATACATTCTCTGCTTTTCCTTGTGCTAAAGGGAAAGTAAACATTTTGAAAAATGTTGAATCAACACCTACCCCCTTAGTTTCAACATATTTTTTATCAACATTACCCTTATCATCATATAAATTAATTAATAATTCCTCAGATGGCCTTAATCGGGTTTTCATTATTACCTCAGGATAATTATTTTGAATATCTTCTGCCCAAATCCCCTTACATCTATAGACTTTATGTTCACCTGTATTTAAGAAAATTTTCATTCCAACCTGGTATAGGTTCTTTCCATTTGTATGAAAGCGATCAAAACTTAGCTGATATTTCACAGATACAAGCATCACAATAGATATAGCCAAACCTGTAGATAAACCAAGCACATTAATTATAGTAAAAGCTTTCTGTCTCCAGAATCTTCGAAAAGCAATTTTTAAATAATTCCTAAACATAGTTCTATTTTTTAGTTTCAAGAACTAATACCACATTCATACCAAAAATACAAAGTACTAATAATCTGCACTATTAAAATTCAACCCCACAAAAATTTATATTTATTGTCAAATAATTTGACAATGTATTGCCTAATTATTTGACAAATTTATAACTTGTACTCCTATTTATTAAAGGTATGAAAAAAAAAGAGGGTAAACTCTTAGTTGTAGACGATAATCAAGATGTACTCGATTCATTAAGCTTATTTTTAGAAAGCGAATTTGAAGAAGTACATTATATTAAAAACCCTAATCTGATTCCTCAAAATATAAAAAGTAAAAGTATTGATATTGTTTTACTTGACATGAACTATTCGGCTGGTATAAATACCGGTAATGAAGGAATTTTCTGGATGAAAGAAATATTTAAGCTTAATCCTGATATTATAGTAATTCCGTTAACAGCTTATGGTGAAGTTAACCTTGCCGTGAAAGCCTTAAAAGAAGGAGCTACAGATTTTATTTTAAAACCATGGGATAATGACAAATTACTATCAACATTAAAAGCCGGATATAAACTCAGAAAGTCAAAAAAGGAAATACTTAATTTAAAAACTAAAAACGAAATCTTAATCAAAGAATCGGCAGAAAAATATCCAGAGTTTATTGGCAATTCAAAAGCAATTAAGCAAATTTATGAAACCATTAAAAAGGTAGCAAAAACAGATGCTAATATTTTAATCCTTGGGGAAAATGGTACCGGCAAAGAGCTTTTAGCCAGAGAAATTTACAATAAGTCGCTTCGTAATAACAATGTATTTTTAAGTGTAGATCTTGGTTCTCTTAACGAATCGTTATTCGAAAGTGAATTATTTGGCCACGAAAAAGGAGCCTTTACAGATGCAAAGGAACGTAAAACAGGGCGATTTGAAGCCACTGATAATGGTACAATTTTCCTGGACGAGATAGGAAATATCCCACTTTCACTTCAGGCAAAATTACTTTCAGTTATTCAAAATAAGGAAGTTTATAAATTAGGGTCCTCAAATCCTATATCAATAAATGTTCGCCTTATTTGTGCTACAAATAGAAATTTAGATCACATGATTCAAGAAGGGTTATTTCGTGAAGATTTGTTCTATCGGATTAATACGATTCTTATTGAGCTACCCCCTTTGAGAGAAAGAGGTGATGACATTTTATTGCTTTCAGAGTTTTTTGTTAAAAAATTTGCTTCCAGATATAATAAAGGTAATTTACAAATCACACAAAATGCTATTGATAAACTTAAAAAACATAACTGGCCAGGTAATATAAGGGAATTAGAACATACTATCGAAAAAGCAGTAATACTCTCAGAAAATAAAATTATTAATAAAGATGATTTTATTTTTAAACGAAAAGAACATCAAAGTTTTTCCTATGATGAACCCTTAACATTAGAACAAATTGAAAAAAATGCAATTATCGAAGCACTAAAAAAATACAATGGAAATCTTTCAGAAGCTGCTAAAGAATTAGCAATTAGCCGTCAAACAATTTACAATAAAATGAATAAATATAATATATAAATCAAATTATGCTTTATAAAAGACTTTTTATACAAGTTATTATTAGAATAATATTGATTATTGGAAATGTCTTATTAATGACCTATTTATTTTTAATTGACAAATTTATTGCCACACAAATTAATCTTCTAATATTATTAATTGCCCAGGCTTGCTTACTAGTATATTATCTTAATAAAACAAACAGGGAGCTTAGCCTCTTTTTTTCTTCAATAACTAATAACGATTCAACAATTGTGTTTAAGAGAGATGAGAAAAATAAATCTTATACAAAACTGTATGAAAATCTTAATAAGGTAAATCAGGTAATTGAACAAGCAAAAATTGAAAAAGAAGGCCAGTTCGAGTATCTGAAACAAGTTGTAGAGAATGTTGGTATAGGAATAATCTCCTTTAATGATAATTTAGATATCCAGTTTTTTAATCCTGCCGGGAAAGACATATTAAGAATAAATAAAATTAAAAACCTTAAGGATTTAGATAAAATTTATCCGGGGTTTTCATATAAATTACAAAGTATAAAAACAAATACCCAACGACTAATAAGTATCAAAAATAACAATAATGAATTAGATTTATCAGTCAAACTGGTTACATTTAAATTAAGTGGTAACACTATCAAACTAATAGCTTTTCAGGATATTCAAACCGAATTAGATAAAAAAGAGGTAGAATCATGGCAAAAAATAATACGAGTTTTAACGCATGAAATTATGAATTCTGTATCTCCAATTAATTCGGCAACAAACTCGCTAAGCAAACTTTTCAAAAAAGACAATACTCCGATTAATCCTAAAGATATTAATAAAGAAACCATTCAGAAGACAATCAAAGGGATGAATATTATAGAACAACGAAGTAAAGGAATGCTAGACTTTGTTCAACAATTTAGAGATTTAACATTAATACCTGAGCCAAAAAAGGAAAAGATAAAGGTTCAGGAACTATTTCAGATAATAGAAACACTTTATTCAAAAGAACTAAAAGAAAAATCAATTAAATACCAATTTAGTGTACCCAATTATTTAACCATAGATGCAGATAAACCTCAAATAGAACAGATTCTTATAAATCTCGTAAAAAATGCAATTGAAGGGGTTGAAACAGCAGAAAACCC
>DAOVYZ010000303.1 GCA_030635365.1 Bacteroidales bacterium | reverse complement strand
GGCACCTTTAGCTACATTGTTAACATAAACATTGGTAATACTATACCCGGGCATAGGTGTTACCGTAAAAGTTTTACTAGCTCCCGGAACAACATAAACTATAGGGTCGGGAGTAATACTATATCCAAGATTTTCGGTAACAGTTATTTTGCATAGTTTTTCAAACTCAACATAAATGGATTTATTTGACTTAACATTGCTAAAAGTATAGCTTGATATTGCACCTTTTGAAACACCGTTTACTTTAACATTTTTTATTCGGTACCCTCCTGAAGGTGACATAGTGTAAGTTTTGCTGCTACCGTAATTTACCAGTGTATTGCCACCTGGGGATATTGTCCCGCTACCGCTTTTTGTAGCCGATATGGTATATTTATTAATACCAAAATAGGCTGAAATAGTATGATTAGCCTTTACATTACTGAAGGTATAGCTTGATATTGCACCTTTTGATACTCCATCTACAATAACATTAGTAACATGGTAACCGGTTGATGGTGTAATGGTATAGGTTTTATTACTGCCATAATTAGCTATTCTGTTTCCATTCGGTGATATTGCCCCACTTCCACCCCCGACTGATGAGCTGATGTTATATGTTTTTATACTAAAGTATACCGATATGTTATGATTTGCAGTTACATTGTTAAAGCTAAAGCTACTGATACTACCTTTTGAAACACCATCCACTGACACATTAGAAATATTGTAACCGGTTGCCGGGGATATGTAGTAAGTTTTGTTAGTGCCATAGTTTACTGTTGTTGCCCCACCCGGGGATATTGTGCCTGACCCGCCGCCTTTAGTAGCAGTTATATTGTATGTATTTATTGCAAACGATGCCGAGATAGTGTGGTTAGCAGTTATATTGCTAAAAGAATAACTGCTTACAGCCCCTTTTGATACCCCATTAACAACAACATTCGATACATGATAGCCGGTTGTTGGTGTTAAGGTGTATGTTTTATTGCTGCCATAATTCAATGTAGTTGTGCCACCTGATGAAATTGTACCTCCTGAGCCCGCACTTGCGTTTACTGTAACCGTTTTAATAGCAAAGTTTGCTGTTATGTTACGGTTGCTTGTTATTGGTATATTTACCGGGTTTGTTGTTCCGGTATAATCGCCCGTCCAACCTGTAAATACCGAATTAGTTGCCGGATTAGCAGTTATTGTTAATTCATTGCCGTGCAATACAGTGGTGCTTGTTCCCGGGTTAGTAGAACCGCTTCCTGTACCCCCTGTATTGAAGGTTACGGTATATGAATTTCTTTGCCCGTTAAAATTGGTGTTTGGGGCATATACTGTTACTGTTTTTTTCGAAGGGGTAAAAGTCCATCCATTCGATTCTGCTTCCACATCTACTATATTCCCACTTAAATTTCCTACTATCTTCGATTCATCAAGGCTTACCGGTTTATTATAAAAACCACTGGCATCGGTATAGGCACTACCATCAATAACAGTATGGGTTTCTATAGTATTGTTCCCTTCGGAATCCTGTACATATTCCTCATGTGAAAATTTTACAGCAATATTACCTATACCTTGCCCACTATCTGTAATATATCCCGAGATACTGTTTTGTTTAAATACAGCTTCAATATCTAAATTTTCACTTACGTTTTCAACAGTACGTGTTATTTCTCCTGTGATCAGTTCAACAGGGGTAAAGTTTGTTACTCCGTTTACAAGAACCTCCGACAAATGAAAGCCGGGGGCTACATTTATCGTGTACGATGTATTATCGCCACAATTAATTGTTGTACTGCCATTAATGTTTATTGTGCCCCCTGTTTCCGTAGTATTCGGGGTGCTTGCTTGTGCTGTTAATGTGTACTGCTTTTTATTTAATTCTGTATTTATAATTACCTGCGACACTTTTACCGTACCAAACCGGCAGGTTGCCAGGCACCTTACCGATATAGCCCCGCCGTTAATGCCCAGTGAGCCTTCATGGCCGGTACCTTCGTTAAGCCAATTGCCTTCATCCGTCTTTTTCTGCCACTGGTATGTAAATGTATTTTGCCCTGTAGGGTCTTCAATATTTGAAGTAAACAATACCGGTTCTGTGCAATATTCTGATACGCTTGTTGCTATGGAAATATTAAAATCAGGTTTTTCAACAAAAACAGGGATTGTTTTGGTCTCAGTTATTTGCCCTGATTCATCGGATACAGTTAATGAAACTGTAAATCCTCCAACTCCGTTAAATGAATGGGATACGTTACTTTCTGGTGTGTTTATAATTGTACCATCACCAAAATCCCATTTATAATTATACCCGAATTTAAACTTAGCTTTAAATGGCACTAAATCTGCCCAAATTATTTCTTCTTGTAAACATTCAAAATCAGCAATTAGCGGGTAAGCATAATTGTATTCGTAGCTTTTCAATTTATTCTTACCATTGTCCTTAATGTTTGTCAAACGCCCAAAACTATCGTAATTATAATATATTGTTGTCCCGCTTGGGGCAGTTTCACTAATCATTCCGATTAAAGGCTTATAGGTATATGTGCTAAGCAATGCATTCGGCAGCCCTTCCCTTAAACTGTTTAGTTCATTCGCCAGGCTTGCCTCATTCATGGATTGAAGTTGTTCAATACTCGCAGGGCTAAGGGCTGCAACAACTTCGCTGTAAGTAGCCCCTTCTATTTTAGCAATGGGGTGCGTATAATTATACCCCCATATATAGCTTATATGTTTGCCTCCTGCTTTTGATACTTCTACCGGATTCCCCTTTTTATCATACATATGGTATACTACCCTGTCTTCAAGCTTATTTGTGCCTTTTGCAGTGCCGACTATTTCGGGCAGGGTTATGTTGTTAGGGCTGCCCGGGATATTGCCCCAAATTTTGTATGCGGTACGTTGTTTTGTAAGCAATACTTCAGGTTTTTCTCCTTTTTTTATGTATGTATTGCTTTGTACAGGCTGGGAAATGCGGTTTTCATTATCACTTTTTAACGTGTTTATAGCAGCTAGTTCAGAGCTTGTCAATAAATCTTCCGTTCCAAGCGAACTATTATCTGTAATATCATCGGGGTAATAATAGGTTTTGATGAACTGCCCCCCACCACTCTTGGTTGTTTTCACTTTTGATGCCAGCAAAGGGTTGTTCTCATATATATACTCTTTATTTTCTATTACTTCCTTGCCATCAAAATAACTTGTTGTTTTGGTATTCCTGAGTTGGTACCATTCACTTTTGCCTGTATAAAATGCAGGCCTGTAAGCATGCCCTTCAACATCTCCTACAGGAGGTATAAACGGGGCAGTTTTTAACCCAAAGTTTAAAATTGTACTGGAACCTGGAGTGGTATATATATTTTCAACTTTTTGTATAGATTTATAAGTTCCTCCATCCAGTTTAAACTCTTCTTTTTGTAATAAGTTCCCTCTTTTCCAGTTTTTATACAATTGTGGAATAAAGGCATAATTGGGTGTTAATGTGTTAATTCCCGGTTCGTAAGAAAATGTATATTGTGTTTTGATTTTATTATTAATATATTCGGCAACATTTTTATACCCAACAGCACTTCCATTGGCATATGTTAATGGAGCCTGGCTATTTGATGTTATTTTGGGGCAAGAGTATATATTGCCATCATTAGTCATACAAGTATAATCCACAAATCCTAAATCAATATAATATGGTGTTGAAATAAGGTACCCGCTTGAGCTTGTATTGTCAAAGTAGTTATAGTTATAATTCTTTTCAATGGTATTCCCTTTTGCATCGTGCAATAGGATTTTATTAACCCTAAGCCCTCCAATAATTTTAGTTAATACACCTGTAGTAGTATCTGTTTGTTCTATTTCTTCGTTCCAGCTTACTTTAACAAAAAATGAAGCATCTTCAGCGGGAGGGTCCCCCAAATTTTCTGTAGCAGCAAGTTTATACGTTCCGGGCGGCAAGGCTATAGTGTCCATGGCGCATGATTTTGATGAAATATCAAGGCCATAAGTTGGGTCAGAAATACCTGTGATTTTAAGAAAATAGTGGCATTCCAAGCCCAAATTGCCTTGTGAAAGGCCACAACCGGTTGTATTTGCTTCAACAGTCACATTTCCTATAATATTACTTCCGAATGAAAATGTATCGACATAGGCATATTCACCTGTAGGGTCAATATCTGAAGATGATTTTGTTAACAGGGCACTCTTCGGCTCTAATTGGGTATAAAAAGTAGAGCTACTGTAAATACTTGAAGCGTTATTCGACTCATAAAAATATTCGGTGCTGCCTCCTGTCGGGTAGTAAACCCTTGTTAGCATACATGCCTGGGCTTTTAATTCATCAACTGTCCTGTCTGCACCTCCTATTTGTGATGTTAAGGATGATATATCAGGCAATAAATTGGGATTATTTAATTTCCCGTTGTAATAGCCCCAAAAATCCTGCGCATTGGAAAATCTGTTGGGTAACTGGGTATTATTATATTCAAAGCTATATGGGGGCAGGTAGTTTCCTTCAGCATCCTGTTCTTCTACCGATAATAATTTTAAACGGTAACGCCTTGTTTGAGCATTCCCATAATTATCCCAGTTTAGTGTGGTTTCCGGAGAAATAAAATAATCATGCGAGAGTTTAAAACTTTTAAATAAACTGTTATTTTGATAAATGTTTACTTCTTTTAGTGCTTTCGAGTTTATTAGATCCTGCCTGTTGTTACCATCCCGTACAAATTCAATTTTGCCGTTTGTAAATAAAATGGAATCTAACAATGATATATTCGAAAAGGTTCTAGAAAAGAGTACAGTATATTTCCCAGAGCTACAGTAAGTTTTATAATAGCTTTCCTGGTTTTTATTCACTTGTTCAATAGGTTCTAATTGTTTGTTGTAGAAAAACTCTATTTTCTGGTTTGTTGGGGATACTATTTTCCTTAAGTGCCATGAACTGATATGGGTAGGAATACTTATACCATTTTTTGATTTATTATTT
>DAOVYZ010000122.1 GCA_030635365.1 Bacteroidales bacterium | reverse complement strand
ATAAAGAATTGTAGTTTTTTCTACTTTGCGAAACTTTGGGTCTTCTTTGTGAAACTCTGTGTAACAACATTTTGTCATTATACCACAAAGTAGCGCAAAGGAAACGCAAAGGCACACAAAGACTTTTTGGACAGCCTCTTAACATTATACCTGTTTGTTATTTTTTATGTTTGTTTACTTTCTATAAAATAGTCCGATTAATAGAGGCTGTACAGTACATTCACATAAATAAAAGGAAGCGAAACAATTGCAATAACAAAAGCCAGAATTACCATTATATAAATAAGCTGGCTTTTTGTTGAGTTTTTTGCCAAGTGGTATTCTACAGTGCTTTCTATAATTTCTGTGGGGTATAATTTATTGCTCATGTGAATATGTTAAGTATTCGTAAAATTCTTCATTGTCTTCCAAATCGGTTTCTATGCTAATTATTTCCATAGATTGTTTTTGTGCTAAATTCCCCTGCATATAAATTTCTGAGTTATTATAATATAGTTTAATGATTTAAAAGACTTAACAGCAAAAATACATTCATGAAAAAATGGAATAACATCGAATATTTTATACCGAAAACCATTCTAATATAACCCAGAATAAAACCTGAGAATAATTGAGATAATATCAAAATAGGAGCAATAATAAAATGGATTAACTCAATATCTTTTATATTGTTAAAATGAATAATGCCAAATATTATTACTGAAGCATAAAATGCATACTTAAAATTCTCCCTTTTAAAAATTTTCCCTTTCAAAATATAATTTAAAAGAAAAATGACCTGAACAATAATAAAAATTGTTAATAAAATAATCAATGAGTCTGTTCGTTCAAATATGAATAATACTATTATTAAACTCACATTTATAATCCAGTATATAACAAAATTCAGTTTATTACTTTTTAATAATAGCCTAAATAAAATTTCCTCTAATAAAGGTGCCAATATTACACCTAATAAAACCAGTTGTAAGTTACTATAATCGTATATCTTATTTTGAATATTAATAAATACTCTTAATAAAGATATTAAACCTGTAACAATCAAACTAAGAAAAAAATAAATAACATATAGTTTCAAAAATAAGTTCCAGTTGATTTTACTGCTTTCTTCTATATAATAAGGACTTTTACAATAATTAAAAAAATCTTTCATATAATCTTAAATTACAATAACTAATCAGTGCATTATATTATACTAACTAAAAATACTATTGCATACATATAACACTATATCTTAAGTATGTGTCTTTTAATTACTATCCACTGATTAGTTACAATTCAATACTAAAAAATAGCTGTAAATAAATTGCTTATAGTAAACAATAAATACCATACATCATTAAAAAAGCTGCTACATATTTACCTGCTGCATTTCCTGCTCTTCGTCCATCTTCAAAAGGGCCTCCTCCATTAGTTTGTAACATTTCATTTTGGTTCATTTCTTGTATACAATATGCATTTAAATCTAACTTTTTCATTTTTTTCATTTTTTCGTTAATATTTACAATCCAAAGAAACCACACCAAAAACCTACAAACCACTGCATGCTATATGACTGACTTCCCATTTCACTACTTGAACCTGAAGGACAATGAGTTCCTCCATCAGTTTCATTTATTTCTCTGGTATCCAAAGAAACTACTCCATAATTTTCTAAAATTTTCATAATTTTGTAATTTTAATTTACAGCAATCAATACCTTTGCTGTTTTAAGGTTCCATATCTTAGGACATATGGATATCCTTGGAGAGTATTCATTCCGGAGTGAATACTCTCTTTTTCGCGAAAATTTAATTCGAAAGTATTATTTTATCCTAACTCATCCAAATCTTTTATGTTGCGATTCATGAATTACAACTAAATTTTGCCTTATAAATATTATATTTGTTATGTTTTGGGATATTGTATTTTTTAATCCCGAATTAATCAATTGGGATATTTTGGTATGCCAAAGTATTGATTAATCCGGGTTTATGGAATGATTCTTATTAATTTGCCCTTTCAGGGCGTCAAAATAATTTGTAATTTGAACCCCGATGCGCCTGCCTTACAAGGCAGGTTGCATCGGGCTAAATTAACTCAGGCTTTTCAGCCTGCATTGTAATGATTTTGTACGATTTATTTATCAGGAAATATCAACAGTTAATACTCAGGCATATAAAATTGTGTTACGCCACGAAGTGGCAACTTATTTTAGCCCAAAGGCAAAGCCTTGGGCTAAGTTATGAATGAAATAAAAACGTCCTGTAAGGACAAATTAAAATTAAAGTATAATGTCACAATCTTTATCAAAATTATTTACACATATCATATTTCATATAAAATATACAAGTGTAAAAATCCGAAAAGAGGATAAGGATGAATTGTATGCATATATTGGTTCGATTATTAAAGATAATGAATCAATACCCATTATGATTAATGGTATTGAAGGCCATGTGCATATTTTATGTGTAATGTCAAAAAATATTGCCCTTGCAAAACTGGTTGAAGAAATAAAACGACACAGTAGCAGATGGATTAAAACAAAAGGGAGTTATTACAGAAAGTTTGCATGGCAAGGAGGCTATGGAGGATTTTCGGTTAGCCCTTCATTACACGATAAAACTAAACGATATATACAAAATCAGGAGAGGCATCATCAAAAAGTGAGCTTTAAAGAAGAGTACCTGATATTTTTAAAAAAATACGGCGTAGATTATAATGAAGAATATTTATGGAATGATTTTTATTAATTTGCCCTTTCAGGGTGTCAATGTTATTTATAATTTAACCCAATGCAATGCATCGGGCTAAATTAACCCGGGCTTTCAGCCCGTAATGATTTTTTTTACAATTTATTTTCTACTTTTTTCTGTTAAACTTTGTTTTACTTGTTTTCTAGTTGATAATCAGGATGCCCAACCTGCCAAAATGCGAATGCCATAACATCTGTAACTTCTTTATTTATCTTTTGTGTAAGTGCATTAAATCCATGCCCTCCTTCAAAATCGACCGATAGCAGAGTTATGTTAGAATTGACTAGTTGCATTTTTGCAGCAAATTTTGCGGGTTGCCAGGCAGGCAGGCGTGCATCGTTCATTCCTGCGGTTAAGTATATGGCCGGGTATTTTACACCTTTTTTAATATGATGGTATGCATCCATATTATAAAGATACTGAATGGATACAGAGTCTTTCACTGTTCCGAATTCTTGTGTATGGCTTTCTCCATTACGTCCATATTCCAGGCGCATAGCATTAAAAAAACCTTTACCAATTACCGCTGCTTTATACAGGTGCGGTTTTTCTGTTATTGCCCTGCCAATTAATATCCCCCCGGCACTTTCGCTCCAGGCTACAATTTTTTCGGGGTTCGAATACTTGTTCTTTATTAAATACTCCGTACAGGCATTAAAGTCTTTCCATGTATTGGCCTTTGTTGCTTTATATCCCCCTTTATGCCAGGTATCGCCCTTTTCACCTCCACCTCTTACATGAGCTATAGCATAAATCCCACCTTCACTCACCCAATGATATAAATAACTGTCTAAACCGGGACTAAAAGTATGTCCATAAGCACCATAACCTCCGATAAACAAAGGAGTTTTTCCGTTCAGCCTGGTGCCTTCTTTATAAATTATAGATAGAGGTACCCATACCCCGTCGTGCGACTCCACTTCAACCTCTTCAACAATACAATTGCCCATTTCTTCGAATTTTGTTACGGGGTAAAGATTTCCTTCTTTAAATTCCGATGTTCTAAAATCATACCGGTAACGAGTACGATTGCTTGCCCATCCCGCAGTTTGTACCCATAAATCATTATATTCATGGCTTATGAATGAGAGTGTAATGTTGCCTGACTTATCAGGCAGACTTAATTTCTCGATATTATTGTCGGCATAACGGTATAAATTGGCTTCCACACCATTTTTTATTTTAACCAAATAAACTCCATTTTTAGTAACAATAAATTCTTCCAATACCGAAACAGGATCTTCGTCAACAAGTACTTCCGGGTTCTGAAAATCAGGATTACTAATAGAAGTTCTGCATAATTTATAATTGGGCGCATTTTTCGCCGTTCGGTAAATAATATTGATTCCGTCAAAATAAAACTCATAAATTTTATCCTCCTTTTTATACAAGGGGAGCCATTGTATTTCTTCGGTATCTTTTGTTAAATCTGCGTAATAGTAATCGTCAAAGTTTCTGGCTCCTGCAATTCGCCCGAATAAATACCTGCTGTTTTCACTTTCACACGAAACAATTGGGAAATCTACAGGTGTAATTCCCAAATCCGGGTTGTTTTTTTTAGATAAAAGGGTTCTTATTATTGCAGGGCCTTCGTTTAATAAAAATAAAACCGCAGAAGTGTTCTGTAAAAAGTTTTTTGAGTTTTTATCAATTACCGGGAAATGGGTGTAAATAAAACCTGTATTGTCAGGCAGCCACGATACTCCTCCTACATTTGAAGGGGATGCTTTGGGTATAATATGAGGCAGGGCTTTCTTTAAATCCACATCTATTATGATAATTTCCGAAATTTCTTCATCGTTTTTGGTTAAGCTAACGGCTACTTTTTTACCGTCCCAACTGGGTTTTATATAATTGATCAAATAGGTATTTTTTGTTTCCGGACGAAAGTTTTTCGGGTCATATAATAATATTTCTTCGCCATGAAAACTTTGCCTAAGAAATAATGAAGGATAAGCCTGGGTAGAATCCTGTTTTAAATAAAAGTATTGATTTTTTTTAGTAATCTCAAGGTTGAAGATTTTAACATTGACTGATTTGATTTGATTTTGTTTTTTAAGTATTTTTTGGTAATTAGATATGCCTGAAATATATTTTTCAGCTCTCCTGTTTTGTTGATGCAGAAGTTCAATTACCATAGAATCCTCAAGATTCTCAATATACCGAAAAGGGTCTGTGTAATCTTTCCCGAAGTATTCATCTATTACAATTCTTTCTTTAAAAATAATTGGTTCTCTATGGTATGCATTTTTACAACCAAAAAAGGTTAGGCCTATAATAAAAAGAAAAACAAGTATTGGTTTATTATCTATATTAATGAACATATTCTAAATTTTTAAATTAAATTTTGTACGAACGTAATAAACCAAGCCTTGTAATTCAAATAAACCTTATTGTGATTTATTAATGGTGAGTTGTAATTTATGAAACAAGAGCAATTAAAATTTTAATAAAAATTCTGATGATTAAAATATTGATTTTATAATTTAATTGGAAGTTTAAATTTAGACTTATCTAATCTGATTGTCCGCTTTTATGCATAATATTATCATTGATTTTCTTCATTTACCCCATCCCTAAAGGGCGTGAAGAAAATCAATTTGCACCCTTTAGGGTTCGGGGCAAACAAATTGATTTTCAATTTATTTAAATAATTTTTATGACACAAAACGGGCATACATTATCTAATTTATTTTTTGTAATTGTTGTAAAAAATAGGAAGGGTAAATACCTGTTCTTTTATAGAATGTTAATGAAAAAGACTGGGCTGTTTTAAAACCAGCTTCCCCGGCTATGGCTTTAATGGTAAAAGCACGGAATTTTTCGTCGGTTTTTAATTTACCAATCGCAAATTCAATCCTTAAATCATTGATGTAATTGGCAAAATTGCAGCCTTTATTTTCATTAATAATTTTTGAAAGATACCTGTTATTTGTTTTCAGTTCTTTAGCCAATGCGGTTAGGGTTAAGTTTTTATTTGTAAATTTATTAGACGATTCAAATTTTTTCAACTTCATTAGGATTTCACTTATAAGGCTTTCATCAATATCGGCTGTATTTTTGTTTGTTACTGTAACTTCATATGCTTTTCCCGGGGCATTACTGATAACTTTTTTAAAGCGTTTTTTGTAAACCCTGTTTCTGGCAATAAAGTAGGCCATTGCCAACAAGGCTAAAATACATGTAAGCAATAATAGGTACATATTTCTTTTAGAGCTTAACGCTTTTTGTTGCAATTCCTTTAATAACTCCTCTCTTGATTTAACTAACTCAGGAATATTAAATCTACGATTAATTAAATTTATCGAATTATGATACTTCCGGTCATAAAGGCTATCTAAGTGTAATAACCTTTCTGTATATATCAATTGCTTTTCAATATCCTTTTTATTTTTGTAATGCTCAATTAAGACAGGATATGTTTCTAAAAGTTCTAATTCAATATTCCCTGATTTAACCAGAAATGAATCAATGGAGGTTAAATATCCTATAGCCTTCTCATAATCCTTTAAAGCATAATACGTTTTCCCCAGGTACATATTTGATATCATTATATTTACTTGTTCATTGAAGTATTTTTTTCCTTTATTTAAAGAGTCGATTGCCCGTTTATATTTCTTTAATTTGTATAGATTTGCTCCTGAAAGAATCAGAAAGTTGGGATATAAATAGGTATCCTCCATGGAATGAGACAATGTTAAACCCCTCTTTATAACAATTTCTGCCGAATCAGTCTTTCCCAGATAAAAATAGGCTGTACCTATATTAAGTAAGCTAATGGAAAGAAGTTGCTTTTGGTTTTGCACCGGGTGGGTTTCGATAAAAGTAGCATATTCTTTAAAAATACCCAGAGCTTCCCTGGTATAGCCCAATCTATTTTTGAGGGCAGCAATATTAAATTTTGATGTGTACGGATATAACTTGTTATTTTTTCTTATAGAAATTTCATGTGTTGTATAATAAAATTTTATTGCTTCTTCATAATTGCCCTTATAGGATAAATAGTTAGCTTTGAGCAAATACCCCCTTTCAGGATAAAGATCATAATTTTTCTCTTTAGTAAATAAAATAACGCTATCGGTATAATATAAAGACATAGAATCGGTATAACATCTTGATAAATGAAAAAAGGCATTGGCTATTCTCAGTGTGTCCTGATCTTTTTTTGCTTTATTAAGATATGCTCGGGCATATTTTAAATCTATGGAAGTATCTATGTTATATTTTTCGAAGTATTTGTCAAGTTGTTCATACGGTAAATTTGAAATGGAATCCATATTATTTTGTTGAGCAATTACATAAAAAGGGAGAGTGGACAACATTGTGAAAATTGATACTTTGCACGTATATTTAGAAATAAAAGCAATACTTTTTAAAAAGGAAAATATATTCATTTTTAAATAATGCATCGTTTTAATCGTATTATTAAATAGGTATCCGGGTTAACTAAAACCAAAAATAGTTTTTTTATTATACAATGCCTCCTTTATTTTATGTTTTTGCAAGTTAGCAATTGTTTTAAAGATCAGCATTCATGAATTAGGACTACCCATTCATTAATAGCAACATATATTGTTTGCTCAAAATAAAACCTTAACCTAATTTCGTAATTAATGTTTTTACAAATCGGCTTATCGCTTTGTAATTATACATTATAAAATCTATTTCAAAATGAGCCAAAAGGAAAGAATTTATTTAAGTATCCCAATAAAAGGTTGCGAAGATTGGAGCTTGAGAGAATCAAATAAAGCACAATTGCATTATGAAAATCTTGGTTTTGAAGTTTATAATCCTAATAATTTACTTGCAGAATACAGGAAAATACTTCAATATGAGCCATCAGAATTTCAGAAACTGACTTTTACCCTGAGTTATTTGTCCCGGTCAGATATAATGGTTTTGTTTCCCGAATATCCAAGATCATTTCGCTGTGCAATTGAAAAAGCCCTGGCATATAAATTGAAAAAGCCGACAATTCAAGTATATGGAGGCAAAACACTTCCTTTAAAGTCAAATTATCAAGATATATTAGAAAGTGTGTGCAATCCAGCTGAAATGTTTTTGTTTTCATCGTTTAAAGTTAATTAAGGTTGATTAGTTTTCCCATGAAGTGCGCTATCATCGTTGTGTTTACCAGAAAATTGTTTACATGTATTAGCAAACCATCTGGTTTTTTGATATTCGTAACCTTGATAGCAAACTTTTGGATTTTAATGAACCTTTTAAAACATACTATTTTTGAAAGGGAGCGTATCACAATTAGGAAAGCCTGAACCCATGGAGGCTTTCCTGTGATATGATACCTTTTAATAACAATGAAATAATACATGGGAACTAACACAACTGAAAAACCAAACCTGAGGCCTGTTTAAAAACAGGCCTTTTTTTATTTAACTCGTTATATATTTTTGTATAATGAAAGTACATATGGGAAATATTGTTGTAACCATATTGAAAGAAAAAGGTATATTAAAAAGTGAATTTGCCAAACAAATGAATTACAGCAAACAAAATATTAATTCCTTATTAAAAAAAGAGAACTGGTATGCAGAACAAATTGTAAATGCAAGTAAAATTTTAAAATACAATTTATTCACTAATTATTACAATCTTAGTAAATTTAAAGATTTTGAGAATACAAAAAATAAAGGCAAAACAATTGATAAGACATATTTAGAAATAAATGAATATAAAAATCAAAAAAAAAAACTTCTATTAGAAAAATGTCATTT
>DAOVYZ010000288.1 GCA_030635365.1 Bacteroidales bacterium | reverse complement strand
TAATTTTAATTTTTTTGTTATTGAGTTATCAGATTCACTCGGATTTTGATTACCTGAGGGGTGATTGTGGCACAATATAATAGACGAAGCTAGTTTTTCGATTGCCGGTTTTAATATTAATTTAGCATCAATCACAGTTCCGGAAACACCTCCCTGGCTTATTTTACATTTCTCAATTATTCTGTTCGACCTGTTTAATAAAAGAATCCAAAATTCTTCATGAGGTAAATCTCCAATAATTGGTTGAAACAATTCAAATACATCTTTACTATGAGTTATTTTTTTCTTTTCTATTATGTCTGAAGTTTTTCTTCTTCTACCAAGTTCCAATGCTGCTATTATTGTTATTGCTTTTGCTTTTCCTATACCTTTTGTTTTAGTTAAGTCTGAAATACTGAATTTCCCTAATTCATTTAGATTATTATTTGCCTTTTTGAGTACCTTTTTTGATAATTCCACTGCCGATTCATTTTTTGTTCCCAATCTTATTAATAATGCTACAATTTCGGCATCACTTAGACTTTGAGCACCTTTTTTTACAAGTTTCTCACGAGGCCGATCCTCAACAGCCCAATCCTTGATTGTTAGGTTTGAATATTCTTTCATTACGGATTAAAACAAATTAAATAATAACTTCAGTTAATAAATTAATCTTAAGAATTAATAAAAAAGCATGAGATATTTCCCATGCTTTAATTTATTTTAACTCAATTGTATTATAACAATGGTTTTAGTTTGGCTTCTAAATTACTTTTAGGAACTGCACCAACTTGTTTATCTACAATCTCTCCATTTTTGAAGAATAGGATAGTGGGAATGTTTCGTATGCCGTACTTTGATGCAACACCAGGACTGCTATCTACATCAATTTTAGTGCAAACGGCTTGATCCTTATATTCTTCTGATAATTCTTCAACGATTGGGCCTATCATTCTACAAGGGCCACACCATTCAGCCCAGAAATCAACAACTACAGGCTTATCAGATTTTAATACTATTTCTTCAAAATTAGAATCATTTACTTCTACTGTCATAATAAAAAGATTTTATGTTTTTATAAATTTGATTATTCTACAAATTAGAATACAAAGTTAAAAATAAAAAGTTTAATTAATAGAATATTGTATTTCTGATTTTTCATCTAAATAATTAACTAAATTGTTTGTAATATCAATACGTTCTGTTCGGGAAAATAAATTTACTACTACATTTTCTTCTGTATCTATAATTCTAAATTTTAATTGCGCTTTACCTTTTTTTGATAAGGCATTATCTTTTATTTCATCAATTAACCCTTGATTTATCATATTCAGAGGTATGGTTAATGAAATACTTTTAACTAAATCTTCACGAACTTGACTCAATAAAGTAATAAATTTTATTTTAAATTCGAGTTCTTGGTCATTATATGGACGTGGCTGTACTTTTCCTTTAATTAATAATGGATAATCTGCATAACAATATTTTCTAAAATTTTCATAATCTTTCCCAAAAAGGGCAAAACGATATGAATCCGTATAATCCTGAATAGTTAAAAACCCAAAAGGTTTTCCGGTTTTTGTCATAGAATGTTTTATTTCTGTAACAATGCCTGCAATTGTTAAATCTTTCCCTCTAATATTCTCCAGGTTGTCAAATTCTGAAAGGTTCGCAGTACAAAAATTGGTAATTTCCAGCTTGTAGTCATCAAGTGGGTGAGCAGATAAATATACTCCAATGAGTTCTTTTTCCCGATTAAGTTTTTCTAGTTTTTGCCACTCATTATTCGATGGTATTGAAGGTTTGGAAATTTCAATTGCATCAGCTCCGCCAAATAGCGATTGTTGATTGCTGTTCTTGTCGTTTTGGTATTTACTTCCGTAACGGAGTAGGTTTTCGATGAAGGTATTTTCCTTATCATCTACAGAAAAGTACTGGCCTCTTTTTATGTTATCAAAATTGTCAAAAGCTCCTGCAGTAGCAAGTGCTTCAAGGTTTTTTTTGTTTACCTGGCTAAGATTAACACGCTCAACAAAATCATAAATATTTTTAAATGGGCCTTTTAGCTCTCTTTCTTCAACAATTTTTAGAACGGCAGCTTCCCCAACTCCTTTAATAGCTCCTAATCCAAAACGAATATCACTATCTTTATTTACATTAAATTTTAACTTACTTTCGTTGATGTCAGGGCCTAAAACCGACATTCCCATTCGCCGTGCTTCGTCCATAAATATGGTAATCTTTTTAATATCGGTAAAATTGCGGCTTAATACAGCAGCCATATATTCGGCAGGGAAATGAGCTTTTAAAAATGCGGTTTGATACGATACAAAGGCATAGCAGGTTGAGTGTGATTTATTGAATGCATATTGAGCAAAAGCTTCCCAGTCATTCCATATTTTATTTACAATTTTCTCATCATGCCCATTTTCTTTGCAACCTGCAATGAATTTTTCTTTTAATTGCTCCATGATGTCTTTTTTCTTCTTACCCATTGCTTTTCGTAATGAGTCGGCTTGCCCTTTTGTGAAATTGGCAAGTTTTTGAGAAAGGAGCATCACTTGTTCCTGATAAACAGTAATTCCATAAGTATCTCTAAGGAATTCTTCCATTTCAGGGAGGTCGTAATTTATTGGTTCTTTACCGTGTTTGCGGTTTATAAAAGATGGAATATAATCCATTGGCCCGGGACGATAAAGAGCATTCATGGCTATAAGGTCTTCAAACCTATTGGGTTTTAATCCTTTTAGGTGTTTTTTCATTCCTGGAGATTCAAACTGAAATAATCCGGTAGTTTCTCCTTTGCTATATAATTCGAAAGTTTTTTTATCATCCAAAGAAACATTGGCAATATCCACATCTGTTTGGTGTGATTCTTTTACATTTTCAACAGCATCTTTTATAATCGATAATGTTTTCAGTCCAAGAAAATCCATTTTTAGCATTCCAACAGATTCTACATGATTACCGTCAAATTGGGTTACCAAAAGGTTGGAATCTTTTGAAGTGCACAAGGGAATATGTTCAATTAAATCGTTTCGTCCAATAATTACTCCACATGCATGCAATCCTGTATGCCTGACAGAACCTTCTAAAGTTTCTGCAAATTTTAAAGTTTTTACAATCAATTCGTTATCAGAAGTTTTAGCTTTTTTAAGTTCAATAACTTCTTCAAAAGCCTTTTTTAGAGTTGTTCCAGGTCTTTCAGGAACTAATTTGGCTAGTCTATCTGCATCGCTTAAGGGAAGTTTTTCTACTCGGGCAACATCCCTGATAGCCATTTTAGCTGCCATTGTTCCAAAAGTAATGATATGCGCTACACGTTTTTCGCCATATTTTTTTACAACCCAATCAAGTACTTTTTCACGGCCATCTTCATCAAAGTCTATATCAATATCAGGCATTGAAATTCTATCAGGATTCAAAAAACGCTCAAAAAGTAAATTGTATTTAATAGGATCTATATCTGTTATTCTAGTAGAGTAGGCAACAACCGATCCAGCTGCAGAACCTCTTCCGGGACCCACAGATACACCCATTTCCCTGGCAGCATTTAAAAAGTCCTGAACAATGAGAAAATATCCCGGAAATCCCATTTTTTTGATTACTGAAAGTTCAAAATCAATTCTTTCTTTTATTTCTTCTTTAATTTCGCCATATCGTTCTTTAGCTCCTTCATAAGTAAGATGTTGCAAATAGTCATCTTCATTATCAAACCCTTCAGGTAACTTAAATTCCGGCATTACAGGGTCTTCATTCAGGTCAAACTCTTCAATTTTATTAACGATCTCATTTGTATTTTCTAATGCTTCAGGAATATCTTTAAAGAGCTCATTCATTTCTTCCTGAGTTTTGAAATACTCCTGTTTTGTATAAGTCATTCTATTAGGATCATCAATATCTTTTCCCGTATTTAAACAAATTAAACGATCATGAGCATCGGCGTCTTCTGCATTTATGAAATGAACATCATTTGTGGCAATTAGTTTTATATCTTGCTGTTCAGCAATTTTTTTTAGTACTTCATTTACTTTAACCTGGTTTTCGTAAACATCCTGATCTTTTTTGATATCACCGGATTTATGTCTCTGTAATTCAAGATAAAAGTCTTCACCAAATAGTTCTTTGTATTGGAGAGCCATTTCTTTGCCAGCATCCTCGCCTTTATTCATAATAGTCTGGGGTACTTCTCCTCCCAAACAGGCTGACGAAGCAATTAATCCTTCGTGATACTTTTTTAGTAATTCCCAATCGATACGCGAAGTGTAATAGAAACCTTCAATCCAGGCATATGATACAAGTTTTATAAGATTTTCATAACCCTTTCTGTTTTTAGCTAAGAGTATTAAATGATATCCACTTCTATCTTCTTTTCCTGTTTTCTCAAAACGGCTTCTATTAGTTATGTAAATTTCACAACCAATTATTGGTTTTATTCCTTGTTCTTTTGATTCATTAAAAAAATGCTTTACACCAAACATGTTACCGTGGTCTGTAATACAAACTGCAGGCATTGAATTATTTTTTGCTTTTGCAATAAGATTTTTGACATCAGATGCACCGTCTAAAATTGAATATTGAGTATGAACGTGTAAATGCGTAAAGTTTATCATATTAAGGTTATGAATTTCCGAATGTTATGCTCTAAATATTTTATATTGGGAAGCAGGGTTTAAAGTTAAGAAATTCAAATTGAATAGTTTTTTAATGTTAATAATTCGTGAAAAAATAGTAATTCAATAAATAAAACAGTTTACAAAAAGGAATGTTTTCTGGCGATGATTTACCTGACAAAACTCTTTAATATAAATATATTGAGAAAAAATTTTATAAATAAAATAATGTTGTATCTTTGCCGCACAATTTTTTAAAATGTAGGTTTAATAATTAATTTAAAAGTAAGAGTATGCCTGTAAAGATTCGATTAACAAGAAGAGGGAGAAAAAAAGCTCCTTATTATCACATTGTTATCGCAGATAGCAGGGCGCCACGAGATGGTAGATTCATTGAAAGAATAGGAATGTATAATCCTATAACAAATCCTGCTACTATTGAATTAGATTTTGATAGAGCATTAGATTGGTTGCAAAAAGGCGCTCAACCTACAGTTAATTGTAAAGTAATTCTGTCATAAAAAAGTGTTATAATTAAATAGCTTTTAATTGAAGTAGGAAAATAAGTAGATTTATCTATACGCC
>DAOVYZ010000330.1 GCA_030635365.1 Bacteroidales bacterium | reverse complement strand
TTGTAAGGGGTTGTATACAAAGGGAATATCCACCAACTCTGAATATTCTTCACCTGCCTCTAACATATCATCATCAATCTCCAAATAGTTCCATGAAATCGTCACCTTTTTGCCCTCTTCATGTAGCTTATTCAGTATATTTAATATTTCTAGTATTATTAACGAAGATGAAGAATTAAAATATTCCATTTCAAAGTGAAAAATAGTTTCTTCATTAGGATTTTGAGCATATTCAGTAAGCCATTCAAATGCAGGAGCATAAAAACTTCTACTTTCTTCTGGAAATGATTTTCCAACTATTTCAAATTTCCCTAATTCTTTATCAAGATAAATTTTAGGGGTCGAATCTGTAGCTTCAATGTTTAATGCAGGCATATTATTCCTTTTAAGATTTTAAATACGAGTCTAATTTAGATAAAAATAATTTAAGTTGTATTGGTTTTAATATAAAATCATTGCACCCAACCTCATTAGATTTCTCTCTTGCATCTTCCATATTTAATGCTGTCTGAGCAATAATTGGGATGTCCTTCCTTATCTCTCTTATTCTTTTTGTCGTTTCAAAGCCATCTAATTTTGGCATATTAATATCCATCAAAATTAAATCAATTTGGTCATTTTTCTTGAAAATATCAAGTGCTTCCTCGCCATCTTTAGCTCTGATTATTTTTACATTTGTTGGTTTTAAAGCTTCAACCAAAAATAAATAATTCATTTCTGTATCTTCCGCTATTAATATTGTTTTGTTATTCCAACTATATGTCCCAACCGTTCGTTTTTTCCCTTTTGCTACTTCTAATTTGATACCAATAACCAAAATATCATCCAACTGAATATTATCACCTTTCCAACGTTCAATAGTATCGTCTAAAGTTTGATGTTGAATCTGCATTGGTTTATCATGGATATCTAATAACAATTTCTTAAAATTCCTTGACATATACTTATGATCATCAGGACCCCCAATTTGATCATAATACCCATCAGAAAACATATAAATAACATCATTTTCATTAAAATTCATTTCATGGTTAGTAAATGATACATGATCATATTGATGTATACTAACGGGCATCCTATCTCCTTTAATAACTTTCAGCTCATTATCTTTAATAATATATAATGGATTATGAGCTCCGGCAAATTGTAGTTTACGCTTCTCGGTATCTATAATACATAAAGCTATATCAACACCATCTTTAGATTCATTATTTGTTACTGTCTGATGAAGAGATTCTATTATATAATTTCTCAGTTGGTTCAGTATTTCATTTGCTTGTAAAGAATAAACATGTTTATTCTCAACAATCTTTGTAACAATCTCATTTAAAAACGCTATTCCCAACATACTCATAAAAGCCCCTGGCACTCCATGTCCGGTACAATCTGCTGCAGCAATAATTATTTTATCATCTTTATTCATCATCCAATAAAAATCACCACTAACAATATCTCTTGGTTTGAATAAAATAAAATGCTCCGGCAAGCTTCTTTTTATAAAATTCAATGGTGGTAATAAAGCAGATTGAATTCTTTTTGCATACTCAATGCTATCGGTTATATCCTTTTTTTGCTGGTTTGCAAGGTCTCTCTGGGACTCAATTTCTGTTTTCTGTATACTTATTTGTTCATTTTGTTGTTCAAGCTTTTTGTTAGCTTTCTTTTTAGCTCTAAACTGCCTGTATACTAGAATTGAGAATAATAAAATAACAAAAAAAGTTGATAAAATTCCATACCTTATAAGTCGTTCATTTTTTAATTCAACTTCCTTTTCTTTTATAGCTAATTCTTTTAATTCCAGTTCCAGTTGCTGTTGCTTGCTTACTTCCTCAGTAATTTTAAGATTTTGTTGAACCTCTTCCAGCTGAGTTGAAGTTTCTGAAAGAGTCCTTTCGGTTTTATTAACTTCGTCTTGTGCTTTCTGAACCTGATCTTTTAACCTTGCTTCAATTTCCTTTATTTGTTCAGTTTTTATATGCTTGTCAACAGATGCAAACAAATCAAAATACTTCATAGTATTTTTCGAGTCATTTAAAATTTCATAATTTTCGGCAAGCATGCCATAGCATGTTCTGACTAATTTTAGGTTATTAAATTCCTGTGCATATTGCAACGCTTCATGCAAAATATCAATTGCTTCTTTATTTCTTGATAAATTTTTGAGAGTAGTTGCCTTATTAATTAAGCCCGTATAAATTCCATTTTTTTGATTTATTTGCCTGGCAATTTTTAATCCTTCTTCAAAATTAACCAGTGCAATATTATAATCTTCCACGTCAGAGTAAATCAATCCAATATTATAATACAAAGCTTTTATTCCGTTGTAATTATTACTTGACTTATTTAATTCTAACGACTCCGAAAAATATTCTATTGCCTCTTCGTACACCTCATTTTTCCAATACAGGTAAGCGATTTTATTTAATAATTCTGCCTGTTGGCTAGTATTATTTTCATTGCGGAATTTTTCTAATTCATCTTTATACCCATTAATTTCATTTAATACAGATGAATCAATATTTTGTGCCAGGAGTGATGCATCAATAGTGAAAATTGAAAAAAAAAGAAGAATTATATTAAGTTTTTTAATCATTTAAAGGGCTTTGTACTATATTATTCAACATAAAACTCAATAGTTTCTTGACTCTTATTTCCTAATTTATCAATTGCCGTAACCTTAATATTATATAATTTCCCAGCCTGAAAGCCCGTAACTAAACTGGTATACTCTTTATTTGGCAAATCATTAATGGAGTATAGCATTTTATGAAACCCTACGGATTCATCAGTTGCAGACAAAAATAAAACAACATGATTAGGAAAAACATTGTAATCCTTTCCATCCATATTTCTAACCTTGCCGGATAATATACTGAACCTAAAAAATATTTTTGGCCCGATATTATCTTCAACACATATAAAGGAATTTGTACTGGTATTATCAACATTGTCATAACCGGTATAAGTAATAGTATGTATGCCTTCATTATCAATACTAAAAGAATTATTGTACTCATTTAAATCACCATTATCAATACTATATTCTATTCTTTTATGACCGGAAGCATTATCTTTAGCCGCCAATTTTATTTTTGTGTCGTTTGTGATAAAAGCTGTATCTTTTGATATAAATTTTGCCCCTTCAAAACTATGCCCAAGAGTAGGCCCGGATAAATCAACATAAGATACATTTGCTTTATTTGTCATTATTGTATTTATAGACTGATTATTAACATTGTCCGTTACAAATGTCTTTACTTTTAATTTCCCGGATTTTGATAAATAAAATGGCCCGGTATACTCAATAAATTCACCATCATTAATGGAGTATCTTATTTCTCTTACCCCGGCTTTATTATCCATAGCAGTAAATTTTACCATACTTCTTCCTGATGAATACTCCTTCCCATTAGCAATAAAAGTATTTCCTTGCAGCTCATCAACTATCATAGGAGGGCTTTTGTCTAAATAAAATGAGTAAACTTTCTTAGTTTCCTCATTATTTATATTATCAATAGAATAATATGATAATGTGTGTTCCCCTTCTTTTAATGCTGATATAACAATTGGCCTAATATAATTATAGTATTTCCCTTCATCAATTGAAAATACTGTCTTTTTTACTCCTGAATTCTCATCTTTTGCTTCTAACGAAATTCTTGATCTGGGTGATAATATATCATTATATACATCAGGATTTGCAGATAATTTTGTTTCCGGCTTTGTAAAATCAATCTTAATATTTATTGATTTTGGCGATTCCACATTACCTACGTAATCTACTGAATAAAACTTTATTTCATATAGCTTTTCTTCATTAAGCTCTAATTTTTCTGCAAGTTTTTTATATCCTGAATTGTTAATAGAATAATAGCTTTCGTCCACCCCTGAAGTAACATCCTTTATATTAAAGCTAAGTATAATATTTTCATTAAAATAATAAAAACCTTCCTTTTTGAAATATTTTTTATTCTCGAAAAAAAAACTTGTTATCGGTGCTTTACTATCAGAATATACTTCATAAATAATATCCTGTAAAGGATAAATAACTTTTTTTGTAATTGTATCAACCTTAGAAGGTGAACGGAAGGTATTATACCCTTCTGTATCAAAATACATCGGGTTAGCATATTTCTTGGAGTCTTTATTAGGTGATAAAAGATACGATTTCGCATTCTCATCAGCAGAAGTAGCAATTCTAAAATATATTGGTAATGATTTATTTACATATAACTTCCCTTCCGGGGAAAGATAAAATTTCTTTTCATGTTTTAACTGTTCCTGTGATTGTGTTACATTAGAAATTAATACTATAGCACCAACAAAAAGTAAAGATCTTCTTAATATTTTCATAACTCGTAAGAATTTAAATCTCTTATGTATACGTTAAAATAAAAAAAGGTTATATAAATTTATGAATTAAACCCTGATGTTGCAATCATTTGAACAAGTTATTTACATTTATCAAGAACCAAATTCATTTTTACCTCAATAAAGTGACTGTTCCTGATATTCTACTTGCCCCATTCCTTAAGTATATGATGTAAAAATAGTTGTCCATTGGAAGTTTTTTGCCAC
>DAOVYZ010000129.1 GCA_030635365.1 Bacteroidales bacterium | reverse complement strand
TTCTTAAATCGACTCATTTGTTTTTCCTTTCTTTTGTTGTGAGGACAACTTTTGAAAGATAACAATGAGTCGATTTACAGGCAAACCCGCATAGCGACTCTGACCACGTTCAAAGAACGTGGGTTTTTAAATCGAACTAAATCTCGTTTAATCATAAAGGCTCTGATATAAATTAGTATATATGTAATATTTAGTGATTCTTAGTGTTTTAGTGGCTTAGTGGCGAAAAAATATAATGCCACTAAGGCTCAAAGACTCAAAATTTCACAAAGAACTACAATATCTAATATCAGAGCCATCATAAACTAAAAAGAAGCAAAAGATTAAAAGATATAAAACAAAAAATGAAGGTATCCAAAATTGGATTACCCTCTTACCTAATTCGTTTTTACAATTAATATTCAATTTAATCTACAACAGTAGCTTCAATCTCTACAACGCAATCGGGATGGAATAATGCATTAACTCCAATTAATGAAGTTGCCGGTTTGCATCCCCCATTTTCCAAACAGTTCATAAGTACATGCGACGCATTCACAAACCCTTGGATATTTGTTGTGTAATATGTAAACCTAACAACATCAGAAAGTTTTAGGTTTGCTTCTTTAAGTATTGATTCCAGGTTATTAAAAATTAGTTCGATTTGCTTCTCCATATTACCACCATGCAAAAGGTTTCCATCTTTATCTACTGAAACAATACCAGCAGTGAAAAGCATACGTTTAGCGTCTGTAATTTCATTTGCCTGGACAAAACCAAATTTATCCTGCCATGCCCATGGGTTAATAACTCTTTTTTTCATAATAATCTAATTTGTTATTTTTTTAAAAACTTAAGATCATAAAGCCTTATGTTATTTCTCAGAATTCCTGATATAACAGCAGGGTCATTATCAGCTAATTCTTTAGCTTCGTTCTCACTTTTTACTTCGAGTACAAACATCCCTCCTCTTAGTTCATCGGAAAATGGACCTGAAATAACTACAACCCCTTGCTCCATTAATTGATGCATATACTCAACATGAGGTGTCATCATTTCCAGAGTAATGCCATCTTTTACTAAATCTTGTGTAACTGCATAATACATCATTGTATTTCTTTTTATCGGTTAATACATAATTTTACATCTATATGTCATTTTTTTTGATTTTATCTTTAAAAACAGATTGAAGTTGCGTTAAATTTTCAAGCATTAAAGGAAGCTGTTTCTCATCGATAGCACCCAACCACTCTTTATTCCATTCTTCAAATATCTTCATACACTTTTTCAATGTTTGTTCTCCTTTTTGGGTTGTTGATAACCAGTATGAACGTTTGTCCTCGCCTGATACTGTTACAGTAATAAGTTCCATCTTTTGTAATTTTTTCACAACCTTCGATACATGAGCTTTTTCCAGCAAGAGCCGATTAACCATATCTTTCTGCTTTACTTTTCCAACTTTTACTATCTCAAAAAAAACTGAGAACTGTTGTTGATTAAGGTCAAACGGTAATAGTATCTTATTTCCCTGGCGTTGAAGCATTCCTCCAATATTCAATAACTTTCCTATAATTATTGGTGCTAAATGTAAATTATCCATCGTTTTTCTTAATTAAATTCAAAATAGTTTCCATGGATACAAATATAAATAATCTTTAGTATCCATGGAAACTTTTTAATAAAAATTATTTTATTAACGCAAATTGAACGGCAGGTTGCTTCTCTGTTCTTACTAATTTGTTTTACAAAGAAGTGGTAAGTACAACTAATTACTGCCTAGATGTGCAAAAATGCACTGCTAATTGCATTATACAAATAATAAAATTGCTTCGTTAATAGTTCATTTTTCAGCCATTTTAAAAAACTCCCTTAATTCTTGTTTTCTTTGTTCTGTTAAATAATGCCAACGAATTCCCTGTACAGCTCCTTCTATGGCATACAACTGGTTATGGCAGACCCCGGGAAAAACCGTCTTTAAGTTAATAAATACCTTTTCGGTACCTGCCGCCTTTAATGCTTCGGCATTTTCAAAGCCCGCCAGCTCAAGGCGTTTTGCCAGTTCTTTACCTATATTGGGGAGTTCTGTTAAATCACTCATAACATTGTTTGCTTTGTCGAAATTAATAAAAATTTTGATATTAAAATTAAAGTAATTATAATTGCAGTCTCAAACAGAAAAAAATGAATTTACATTATACACATACAGTACATCATCATCATGCCGGTATACAAGCTGTATGCAAAATATTGTAAATTCCTAAAGATATTAAAGAGAAAAAAGGGCTTGCAAATTTTGCAGGCCCTTTTCCATTTTAAGAATATAAATAAAAATATTATGAAAAATACATTATCAAATATCAATCAGAACAGTAAAAAACATCATCATATTCATCATCATTCTTATGGAAAATCTAATAAGCAGATAGAGATATGATTATAATTAATATAAATCAAAAAATCAAAAGGCCTGCTTATCAAAGCAGGCCTTTTTTGTTAAACAGATAATTTAAAACAATGGAAAAATTAAAAATTGCAATACAGAAATCAGGCCGTTTAAGTGAGAAGTCACTTCAATTATTGCAAGAATGTGGAATAAAACTAACAAATGGAAATAGGAAATTAATATCCTTATCATCTAACTTTCCTATTGAAATCCTTTTCTTAAGGGATGACGATATCCCGCAGTGTATTAACGATGGTGTTGCCGATATTGGAATGGTTGGAGAAAATGAGTACATGGAAAAAAACTATCCCCTTGAAATATACCAGAAATTGGGATTTGCACGGTGCAGGTTATCGCTTGCCATCCCAAAATCGGAGCAATACAATTCTTTGGAGTACTTTCGGAATAAAAAAATTGCTACCTCCTACCCTGTAATTCTTTCAAAGTTTTTAAAAGAAAAAAATATTGATGCCGAAATACACGAAATCAGTGGTTCGGTAGAAATATCACCCAGTATTGGTTTAGCCGATGCTATATTCGACATAGTAAGCTCAGGAAGTACATTAATCAGCAATGGATTAAAAGAAGTTGAAAGGGTGATGAGTTCGGAGGCTATCATCATCGGTAAAGCTGATCTCAACGAAACCAAAGCTAAAATTCTAAATGAACTTCTATTTAGAATACGTTCAGTTCAGGAAGCAAAAACTAATAAGTATATTTTACTTAACGCTCCTAATAACAAATTAGATAAAATTATTGATACTATTCCCGGTATGAAAAGCCCTACTGTTTTGCCATTGGCAGAAGAAGGATGGAGTTCTGTTCACTCTGTTGTTAATGAAGATAAATTCTGGGAAGTTATTGATAATTTAAAATCGAATGGTGCGCAAGGGATACTTGTGGTGCCGATTGAAAAAATGATCCTATAAAAAGATAAAAGATAAAAAGTAAAAGTAGTAAAATGAAAATATTTGAATATCCTGATAAGCCTGAACTGAAACGTATTTTACAAAGGCCTTTGTTTAATACTGATAATTTATATACTACTGTTAAAAGTATTATTAACACTGTAAAACAAGATGGTGATACTGCCATACTTGAGTTAACCAGAAAGTTCGATAAAATACGTTTAAATGGCCTTAAGGCAGAAGCAAGTGTAATTGACGAATCGGAAAATAGTATTAGCCCTGAGTTAAAAAAAGCTATTGAAGTAGCATCGGAAAATATTATGAAATTCCACAAATCACAAATTGCAGAGCCCGAAAAAGTGGAAACCATGCCGGGCATACAATGCTGGCAAAAATCGGTTGCTATTGAAAAAGTTGGATTATACATTCCCGGGGGTACCGCCCCTCTCCTTTCAACAGTTTTAATGCTGGCTATTCCGGCTAAACTGGCTGGTTGTAAAGAAATAATTCTATGCACTCCTCCCGACAAAAACGGGAACATTAATCCTGCAATACTTTATGCCGCCAAAACATCAGGTGTAACATCGGTATTTCGTTGCGGAGGAGCCCAGGCAATAGCGGGCATAGCTTACGGAACAGAGAGCATACCTAAAGTTGATAAAATATTCGGGCCCGGAAATCAATACGTAACTTGTGCCAAACAAATTGTTTCAAGCAAAGGTATAGCAATTGATATGCCTGCAGGCCCTTCAGAGGTTTTAATACTAGCTGATGAAACAGCGAATCCCGATTTTATTGCAGCCGACTTATTATCACAGGCAGAACACGGAGAAGACAGCCAGGTTATTATGGTAAGCAATTGTAAAAACATTTTGCAAAAAACACTTAGCTGTATAAAAAAACAACTGGATGTATTACCACGTAAATCAATTGCTCAAGAATCTTTAAAATCAGGTGCTCTTATCCTGATAAAGGATTATAACGAGATGATTGATATTTCAAACGAATATGCCCCTGAGCATTTAATTATTTCAACAAACAATTACATGGAGCTAACGGGTAAAATTACCAATGCCGGTTCGGTATTTTTAGGCAATTACACACCCGAAAGCCTTGGCGATTATGCTTCCGGCACAAACCACACATTACCCACAAACGGGTATGCCCGAAGTTATAGTGGCTTAAATATGGATGCCTTTTATAAAAAAATAACATTTCAGGAATCCACACCTCAAGGATTAAAAAACATTGGTCCGTATGTTGAATTAATGGCAGAAACCGAACAACTGGATGCCCACAAAAATGCTGTAAGTATTCGATTAAAAGATATAAAATATGGAAACCAAAATTAATTTTGATATAAATAATTTGATAAGGGATAATATAAAGAAATTAAAACCTTATCAGTCAGCAAGGGAGCAATTCTCCGAATCGGGATGTATTCTCCTTGATGCCAACGAAAATCCTTTTCCAATAGGTTATAACAGGTATCCCGACCCTTTGCAAAAGGAATTGAAAACAGAAATTGCTAAACTAAAAGATACCAATGTTGAGAATATCTTTTTAGGAAATGGCAGCGACGAAATCATTGACCTGCTTTTTCGCGCTTTTTGTAATCCTGGCGTAGATTCTGTACTTGTTAATACTCCTACTTATGGGATGTATAAAGTTTGTGCCGGAATTAATGATGTTGGAATTATTAAAGTTGAGCTTGATGATGAATTTCAAATCGATTTAGATGCTGTTTACAGTAAAATGAATGAAGCAAAATTGATTTTTATTTGCTCGCCCAATAACCCAACCGGCAATATTATTAAAAGAAAAGCCATTATTGATATTCTTAACTCTTTTAATGGTTTAGTTATTGTCGACGAAGCGTATAATGATTTTTCAGAGGAAAAAAGTTTTATAAAAGAACTAAATAATTACCCTAATCTTGTTGTATTACAAACTTTTTCAAAGGCACGTGCTATGGCTGGAATACGATTAGGAATGGGATTTGCCAGCTCTCAAATTGTCGATATTTTAACCAAAATAAAATATCCTTACAATATTAACCAGTTAAGCCAGTCTACTGCTTTAAAGGCATTACAAGAAAACTCCAATCTGGCAAAAACAGTAAAGGCTATTATAACACAAAGAGAAAGTTTAATTACTGAGCTTTATAAATTAGGTCAAGTACAGAAGATATGGCCATCTGATGCTAATTTCATCCTGATAAAGTTTAAAGATCACTTGAATATTTTTGAATACCTGAAAAATTCAGGCATCATTATTCGGGACAGGTCAAAAGAACCTAAATGCAAAGGCTGTTTAAGAATAAGTATTGGTACATCGCAAGAAAATACAAAGCTTATTGAAGCTCTACATTTATTTGAAAAATTATAAATAAACAATTAGAAATTATGAGAAAGATTTTATTTATTGACAGGGATGGTACAATTATACAAGAGCCGGAAGACGAACAAATTGATAGTTTAGAGAAATTAGAATTTCTTCCGGGTGTTTTCAGAAACCTGTATCAACTGGCAAAGCAATTGGATTATGAGCTGGTAATGGTTTCAAACCAAGATGGTTTGGGAACAGAAGTTTATCCTATGCAAGCATTTAAGTTGGTTCAGGATAAAATGTTAAAAGCATTGGAAGGTGAAGGCATTGTTTTTTCTGATATTTTAATTGATAATTCTTTTCCTAAAGATAATAAACCTACAAGGAAACCAGGTATTGGGATGGTTCAAAAATATTTGGAAGAAGATTTTGACCTTGAGAAGTCTTTTGTTATTGGCGACAGAGTAACCGACCTGGAATTAGCCAAAAATATGGGAATAAAAGGAATTTTACTTAATCCTGATATTGATGAAACGAAAGTAAATAAAGAAAACACATATTATACCCGTGGTAACTGGAACGAGATTACTAAGGTGATCCAAACAGAATACAGATCGTTCAGAGTCGAAAGAAAAACAAATGAAACAGGTATAAAGATTGATCTTTCGTTATCCAGTAAATCAAATCCAGAAATAGATACAGGCCTTCGTTTTTTTGACCATATGCTGGAACAACTTGGCAAACATGCTGAAATAGCTTTATCGGTAAAAGTACAGGGAGATTTAGATATAGATGAACACCACACTATTGAAGATACTGCAATAGCTCTTGGAGAAGCCTTTTACGAGGCACTGGGGAATAAAAAAGGAATTGAACGCTATGGTTTTCTGTTACCAATGGATGATTGCCTTGCTCAAGTAGCAATTGATTTTAGTGGCAGGCCATGGCTTGTATGGGATGCTGAATTTAAACGTGAAAAAGTGGGCGATATGCCTACTGAAATGTTCTACCACTTTTTTAAATCATTTTCAGATACTGCCAAATGTAATTTAAATATAAAAGCCGAAGGTAAAAACGAACACCACAAGATTGAAAGCATATTTAAAGCTTTTGCAAAAGCAATAAAGATGGCAGTAAAGCAGGATTTAACATCAACACAAATTCCTTCTACTAAGGGAGTTCTATAAAGACAAAAGGAAAAAGACAAAAGATAAAAAATGAAACAAGAAATTTGAGATTTGAAACCTGCCTTCACATAAGCTTCGGCAGGCAAGTCTGAAACTTGAAATCTAAATTCTAAAAATATGAAAGTAGTAATAATAGATTACAATGCAGGAAATATTACTAGTGTAGTTTTTGCACTGGAGCGCTTAGGGATTAAACCCACTGTTAGTAATAATCCAGAGACTATACAAAGTGCCGATAAAGTTATTTTCCCGGGAGTAGGTGAAGCATCAACCACTATGAATTATTTAAGGCAAAAAAAACTGGATAGAATAATACCGGAGCTTAAACAACCGGTTTTAGGAATATGTTTGGGGATGCAGCTTATGTGTAATTACTCTATTGAGGGTAATACTCCTTGCCTGGGTGTTTTTGATGAATTAATTGAACAATTTCCTTCTGCCAACAAAGTTCCTCATGTGGGCTGGAATAGTTTAACCAATTTAAAAAGTCCATTATTTAAGGATATTCCGGAAAATAGTTATGTATACTTTGTTCATAGTTATTTTGCTGACGTAAGTCAATACAGTATTGCTGAAAGTGATTATATCAAACCTTTTAGTGCTGCAATGCAAAAAAATAATTTTTATGCCCTGCAATTCCACCCTGAACGCAGTGGAAAAGTTGGTGAGTTAATATTAAAAAACTTTATAGAGTTATGATAGAAATAATACCTGCAATAGATTTAATAAACGGACAGTGTGTAAGGCTTACACAAGGCATGTTCGACAAAAAGAAAATATATTCAAGCAATCCGGTAAAAATAGCACAAGAGTTTGAAGCGCATGGAATAAAACGCCTACACCTTGTCGACCTGGATGGTGCCCAAAAAGGCAACCCCCAAAACCAGGAAGTTTTAAGAGATATTTGTAAGCAGACAAACCTAGTTGTGGATTATGGAGGAGGAATCCGAACCAAAGACCAGGTTGCCAATGCCTTTAAATCAGGTACAGAATATATAGTTATAGGAAGCCTGGCTGTTAAAGATCCCAAAACAACAAAATCAATAATAGAAGCGTTTGGCCCGAAAAGATTTATAATTGCAGCCGACATAAATAATGATAAAGTCTATATAAATGGATGGCAACAAGCATCTCAAATCACAATTAATGAGTTAATTTCTATTTATTCGGATTTAGGCATTAATCAATATATATGTACCGACATTTCGAGAGATGGAATGCTTACAGGAGCTAATTCAGAGCTTTATACTAAATTAAAGTTAAACTTCCCCAATAAATATATAATTGCCAGTGGAGGTGTAAAATCAGAAGATGATATAACTAATCTAAATGATTTAGATATTGACGCAATTGTAATTGGAAAAGCCTTTTATGAAGGAATTATCGATTTATCAATTTTAAAGAAATTATTATGTTAGCAAAACGAATTATACCATGTCTCGACATAAAAGACGGGCAAACAGTTAAAGGTATCAAATTTGAAAACCTGAGGAATGTAGGTGACCCGGTTGAATTAGGTAAGTACTATAGTGAAAATGGAGCTGATGAATTGG
>DAOVYZ010000430.1 GCA_030635365.1 Bacteroidales bacterium | reverse complement strand
CTACCAGGAACAAACCAGCATAACCGCACAATGGGTTAACGATTGGAAAAACGACTCAAGGTTATCGGAATGTATGAATCATGTACAGCTTAACAATTGGGTGAACGTAATGGAAAATGATAATAACGAACTAAACCGTGTATACCTTGAAAGAGTAAAGCAGGAATCGGAACTACCCGACTACAATATTATTGACCTACGCAAGGAAATGATTTCAGTTTATCGCCAGATGGTTCAGCACGTAGAAGCTCACGCTGTTATTTCAGGGCATAAAGAGTTTGAAACATTTATCGGCCAGGTTAATGTGTTAATCGAAAAGTATAATAAACTGGTTAAGCCGGCAAAAAAAGATGACGAGCCCGTAGCCCAAAGTTAAATATACTGAAAATCGGCACTTTTTGTACGTAGCCGGGAGGCATCCGTCCGTAAAAGTGCCTGCTTACGTTCTTGCCTGTAACCAGCTAGTGTACAAAGAAAAAGGGCTGTCCGATGCTTTTTGGACAGCCCCTTCTTTAACGATATTACACAGAATTATTCTTCTAATCAAAATCATGATCCCTCACAGTACTACCAAGGAGCGGAGGGTCATCACCACCTTTTATTTGCATCAATTCTTCATGATGCAAGATTTTAAGGCCATTAGGAATTTTATGGTTTACTAAATTTTTAGTTTGTAAACCCATAAAACCCTTGATTACTTGAAAATCATTTTTTGTTTTCATACTTTTAAAATTTTAATTAAATAACAAAAATCAGCCAAAAGAAGACATTAATCAATTCCTTCATTTCTTGAAGTTGCTGGCCCATCACCACCTTTAATTAGCATTAAGTCTTTTACTGTAAGTTGAGCAAATACTTTTCTTACATTTCCTGCATTGTTTTTTTTTCTTGTTTTCATAACAATAAGTTTAAAAGTGAAACAATATGGTTTATTTTTGTTCTATTAAAGAACAAGAGGTAAAATATAATGAATTATTCTAAATTACAACTTAATTCTCTGGTATTCAAAATTGTTGTTTTACAAAACTAAACCTGGCTATTTCTAACCAGGTATAAGTTTAGTAATACTAAAAGGCATTAAATTCTTTAATTAGCACAATTAGTTAGCAACAAATAAAAAACAAATAGCTACTAATCAAAATCATTATCCCGTGAAGTTGGGTCACCATCACCACCTTTAATTTTAAAAAGTTCATTTAACTTAAGGGCACAAAAATTTTTTAGAACTTTTTCTTCTTTTCCTTTTTTAATTGTTTTCATGATTTTTAGTTTTAATTAAACAATAAAATTTAAATTTGTTCTATTATAGAACATTAACAAAATATTAATGAATCCCTGTAAATTACACTGTAATGAATTTACTATAAAATCCATTCCTAACTGTAACCTATGATTACAGTTATAGCAGAGAATTATTTTATTCAATTATCTTATCTCTATCAGTTCCATCACCACCCCTGATTTTGAATAACTCATTCACTTTAAGCTTTTGAATACCAAAAAATTGTTGGATTCTCTTTTGATTGTTTTTTTTTCTTGTTTTCATAACTTGTGCATTTTAAATTAAAAAATTAGATTTATAGTTTTATCATACACACAAAATAGTATGCATAAAGTAAAATTACAATTTAAAGCCCTTATTGTCAAAAACTACATTTTGTTATTTTCATTTGCACTTTTAAGCTTGCCATCAACAATAGCACAACCAGTTGCAGGCACAAATTACATTGAAAACCTATATGATAGTGCTAAGAAGTATTATAGAGATGCAAACTATGATAATGCTATGCATTATTTTAATAAAATCCTGCTATTAAAAAATAAAATGCCCGAGGATATAAATCCTGAATACTTTAAAGTATATAACTGGTTAGGTTTAATATTTAAAAAGCAGGGAGATTTACAAAAAGCTATTGATTTCTATAGAATGGCAGTTGAAAATACGACAGATAGTTATTACATAACATATATCAATGATAATATTGCTAATATTTATTCTTTAACAGGGGATTATTCAAAAGCAATTTATTATTTAGAGAATAACCTGTCGATTCTTGAAAAAAGCAACAGAAAAGAGAAATATCAAGATGTTGTTGATAACTACCACAATCAGGGGTTTTCCTACTATAAATCGGGACAAATGAAAATAGCCTTGCAAAAAAGCTTGAAGAGTATTCAAATTGCTAAAGAAAATCAATTTGATATTGGAGGGGACACATATTATAATTGCGGTTTGATATATCAAAATCTGGACAGCTTATATAAGGCACATGATTATTTTAAAAAAGCTTTAAAAAATTACACCAATAATGTAGGTGAAAATCATTATATGACTGCAATGGCTTATATGTACCTTGCTAAATCTTATTCTGATATTGGTAATTATAAAAGCAGTTCTAAACTATATAAAAAATCACATTCTATTTTAATAAATACTTTAGGAAGTAAGCATCTTTACACATCCTATTGTTATAAGCATATTGGAAATTTATATTATCAAACAAAAGATTACAGTCAGGCATTATATTATTATCAGGAATCTTTAATCTCAAAAATCCATAATTTCAATGATACTTCCATATCCACCAACCCGAAACCGGATATATTTCCCGACCTTGATTTGTTAGATATTTTAAACGCTAAAGCTAAAGCATTTGAAAAATTGGCAGAACAAGAAGATAAGGAAATAAACCTAAAAGCAGCTCTTTCGACATTGGAGCTTACTGTTAATTTTATTGAACAGCTAAGAACAGGGTATTTATATGAAAGCTCAAAACTAAAACTAACAGAAAATGAGCATGAAGTTTATTTGTCTCTTGTACGTATAGCACATTTACTGTATAAAATATCAGGAGACAGAGAGTATATTGAAACAGCCTTTAAATATTCCGAAAAGAGTAAATATTCTACTTTGCGGGAGATTATAAATGACGAAACAGCAAAAGTGGTTGCAGGTGTACCGGAAGATATTCAAAACTATGAGCGTAAATTAAAGCAGGAAATAGGAAGCCTTAAGTCTCAAATTATACGTGAAAGTAAATTGGAAAATCCATCAAAATCCAAAACAGAAAGTTTAAAAATGCAGGTATTTGAATTGAACCGGCAAAGAGATAGCATTCTTCAAAAACTGGAAAAAGGATACCCCGGGTATTACAAAAAGAAATTCGATAACACGGTAATACCAATTAGTCAACTTCAAAATTCTATTAATGACGGCCAGGCTATACTTGAATACGTAATTAACGATAGTTCTTTATATACATTTGCCATAACGAAAGATACGATGGTTTTTTTGAGGCAAATTGCAGACAGTACATTTTATTCGTACCTTAATGATTATATTGCAGCAACGCATAGCGAATTTACCTCGGATTATTTCAGGTATAGGGAAACCAGCTACGGGCTTTATTCAAAACTCATAAAGCCATTCAACGCAATTATTAGAAATAAGAATATACTTATCATTCCGGATGAGGAATTAAATCTTGTTGCGTTTGAATCGTTTATTACCAGGCCATATTCAAAAACAGATTTTATACATTACAGCGTTGAATCATATTTATTAAGGGATTACCCTATAGCATACGCATTTAATGCTACGATTTATTCAAATACCCTGGTTGGTGGTAAGAAAAGAGCTAAAAGATACCTGGGAATAGCCCCAGGGTATGAAAATTCAAAAGATTCATTAAGGCATATACCTGATGG
>DAOVYZ010000105.1 GCA_030635365.1 Bacteroidales bacterium | reverse complement strand
TGATTTAGCTAATTGAGATATTACTTTACTTGCTTCAGTACCTAAAGGCTCTAAAGCTGCCAATATATTATTCTTTAATATCTTTAATTGGTTAGCGGTAGTATCAACGACCTTTTCTGCTGCGGCTTGAGTAGCTCCTAAAGCATTATTCATTGCTTCTAAATCTTCAGCAGCCGTTACAGCATTCTTTCCAGTTAAACCTAATACGGCATTTACAGCTTCAACCCTTCCAAGCATTTTGGTAAGTTCATTTTGCGATCCTCCGGCTTGTTCTTTAAGTTCAATTAATGCTTCTTGATAAGTCATTACTTCAGCCCAACCATCACCTAACACCTCATTCATAGCAATTAATGAAGCTCTTATCTGAGTCATAGCTTGAGCAGTCGGTGTACCTGCTTTTGTAAGAGTAGCGGAAGCTGCGGCTACTTCTTCAAAAGAAACCCCCATACTGGCCGCAATTGGAGCTACTTGATTTATATTTTTACCTAATTCTGAAAATGTGGTTTTTCCTTTTTCAACAGTTTTAAAGAATATATCAGAAACAAGTCCTGCTTCATCAGCCGATTTTCCCCAAGCATTTAATACAGTGGTAAGTCCATCTGCTGCTATAGCTGTTTCTACAAATCCTGCCGTTGAGGCCAATGCTGCTTCAGATAATAACGTTAAACCCTGTTCCCCATCAAACCCAGCCGAAACAATTTGATATAATGCTTCACTTAATTTGATAGCCCCTTCTGCTCCACGCTCTTCTTCCGTACTTAATGCCAATACAGCTTCTTTAGTCCCTTCAAAATTATTGGTAATAGTATCAGAAATTGTAGCAACTTCTGTTAATGAAGATTCTAAATCATTAGTGAAAGTAATCAATTCTTTTCCGGCGGCACCAATAGCTGCTACAGAAACAAATCCAGCAATATTAGCACCAATATTTTTGAAGGTCTTATCAATTACAGAACCTTCTTTTTGAACAGTAGTACCTAAAGAACGCATTTCTTTTTTCATGCGTTTTAAGTCATTTTCAAACCCTTTATCAACCCCACTATCAAATTGTAATCCAGGCATAATTTAACTTTTTACATATAAATTACGTATCACAGAAATAGGATTCACACCCCACGTTCCTTCCTCAGAAGTAGAATATGGTTTGTTTTCCTTTATTAAACGTGCTTTAAGTTCTTTTAATTTTCCTTTATGCTTTACTTGTAAATTAATATCGCAAAGACAAGGATGTTTTTCATCAAAATCAACTGATAATATTTTAAATCCTTGTATTTTTTCAATTATCAATCTCTTTAAATACTTTTTAGTGTTGTTTGATTTCCAAGTAATTTGACTCAATCGGTACATCTTACTATAATCATTTTTTGACCAAGCTTGACAAAATTGTTTAATTGTATTCTCCATAATATTTATCCTAAAGCATTTATTACTGTATTCACTTCTTCTTTTGCAGTCTTTGGTGTTTTCCCTTTTTTCTTTCCTTTTTTCTTACTATCATAATCAATACTGGGAGCATCTATCATTCCGATTACAAATAATATATAAGGTATCTCCATTATTTGTTTCGGGGTCATTCCTGTTTTTTCTTGGTAAGCAAAGAGCTTTCCAAGGAAGGTTTCGCCTCCTTTAACAGGGTAGTCTCCTTCATCTTTATCAATTTCCAATAACCGAAAAAAAAACCCGGATCATTTAACTTAAAAATGGTAAGATATAAATTCAATATATGAAAATGACCGCATTGTCTTATTTTTATTCTCAATAATAACTTAAAGAACCATGTAAAAGCTCGATTGTTAGCTAATGCCGTTACACAATAGGCATTAACTAATGGAATTATCTTTTCCTGTAGCTTAGAATCGCTAAAATCAGTTATTTTTGGTTCTTCAGGACATATCTGGTGTATTTGTTCTTTTATACGACATAATTGAATATGAGTCCCTGTTCTAATATATCTAAGGTAAAAGGGGAATACCCCTAATACCTTAAATCCACGCAACCGCTTTTTTTCATCGGTTGCTATATCGGCTATTTCCAGTTTCATACTATTCTTACAATACAGTTACAGTCACTGTCCAATTTTGTGTATCACCATTTGCCGATTCAATAGCGTAAACAACTGGTGAAGTAAAGTCATTTACCTGTCCACTTGGAGGGTCAATTGAAGCTCCTTTACTTACCGTAATTGTTGGAATTATAGCACTTTCATCAGTTCCATTATCCACATCAACTGTTACCGTAAACGTAGGTGAACCAGTAATTACTGCTGGCGCATCTTCTTCAACAAAGCTAAACGTTAGAATATCATTATTATCAGGCTGTAATAATACATCATAACCATACGTGGGCTCACCAGCTTTTTCTGGAACCAATACCACCGAATTCATTTGGTAATAGTGCAGGTCATCATCATTAATAATTGGAAAACTATCAAAAGACACTCTTGTCATTCTAAACAATACGTTCTTATCTGTCAGAAATTTAATAGATTTTTCAATTACCTGATTTTCATTTTCAGGAGCATCATAACTTTCTGCTGTAGCATCGCTTGTCACTATACCTCCTGTAAAATCCCCTATAACTTCCGGGGTAAGATTAGCATTTTGAAAGTTCATTGTTTTGTCCCCTTTAACAATAGCGGACTCAAGATTTGCCCCCAAAATATTTTTAAAATTACTAACATCAGCATCACTTCCATTGAACTGAACTGATGCTTCTCTTTGGCCAATCTGGATTTCTTGCCAGTTGTTGCCGATACCTCCATCAGAGGCAATGTCAGCATACCAAAACTTTTTTATCTTTATACTCGTTTTTAAATCTGCCATAACTTTTAATTATTTGTTATTAAAAAATTCATTTTTAAAATAGTGAAATGTTGATTAATTTCCTCAACCTTTTCTATGTAAGTTTCACGACTTTGTACTTCAAAAGAATATCCGTTCATACTTAATAACGTTGTTGATAGATCAATTAACAATTGTTCCTTAGCTTGACCATTCAAAGTATCCTCATAATAAGAATTTTGCTCATTTATATCCAAATAAAATATCTTAATATAAATAGCCCCATCCTGTAAAAATTTTGCAGTAGATCCTGAAATCAAACTCACCACACAATCTTCTAATTTAGATCCCGTTTTACGAATATTTTTATAAATATCCCCGGCCAAATCAATTATAGGACTAGCTTCCACCACATGAACAATATCTGTCAATATCTCATTTTTTGTTTTCATTTCTCAACCGTTAATTTCAAACGTTTCAAAATTTTTGGTAAATCCCGTTCCATTTTCAATTCAGTTTTCTTCAAAACATTTAAATCATGATAATTTTCTACGTAAGAAGCATAATTCATTCCTGCTACCACTAAAATTACATAACCTCTTCCATGTTCTGATATTAAACTATTAAGAAACTCTAAACCCGTGGAAGTACCATCTGATGTACCGGAAAAACCTCTAAATGTTATGGGTCTTCCATCTTTCAAAACAACACCTCCAATTGATGATTTCAAGTTACTGGTTTGATCTTCATATTCCGCACTACGCTTCGCATGATTCTCTAACTTAGCAACTAATATTTCCAACTCACGAATTAAAATGCTTTCAATCCTTTTAATTTGATTAGCGAAATACTTTTCTAATCCTTTTTTATTTTTCAATTTAAAAGCCATCAAACAACTATTTTAAATCGTTGAACCAAATCAAGAAATTCTCTATTTTGAATTTGAAAAATACCTAAATCATTATTGTTCGCATCTTGTAATTGAATTTGGGTTAACGCAGACAAGTAAGCCCGTATGTTTAAATCACCTAACAAATCTTTTATAACCCAATTATCAATTACTACTTTATACGATGAATTTTGGTACTGTTGATCTACCAATAATTTGTATTCTTTCGTTACAACAGCTAAATTACAGGGAATATAATCACTAGGTGTATCAGTAGGTTCAGTTGGATTACGATCATCATCAAACCCCCCTCCTGTTTTCACTATAAATGATATATACCCTGTGTTAACCATTATAATCTTCTCCTACAAAACCGTATGTCTTTCCAGTAAACTTAGGATCATCAAACTCCCCATATATCAGATTAGCCTTTTCCATAAGATCCTGTTTAATGGATACTGCTTGATTAATCCCTACTTCTTGTTCCACAAGATTAGGGGAATCATGTAACCACATAAAAGTATCTGCTGAAGCTAATCTAAAAGCTTGAGAAGTGCTTATAGTAACTGTATAATCCGTACTTCCTGTCAATTCTCTGTCAATAAGTATTTTTTCAATACTATTATCAGGAATAGGAAAAGAATTCAATGATACTAATGCTTCTGAAATAGTCATAATACTTAATTTTTTAAGACCAAGCTACAGCATCAATTTTCAGATAATAATTATCCGCATAAGTATCCACAACGGGAAAGGCACGACCTTTTCCATAAGATTTAGCATATGAAGGATCAATTTGTGTATAGTTACCTACCACAAAGAAATTTTCATACACCTCTTTTGTTGGATCTATAATAGGAATCTTATTATGCTCAAAGTGGCCTAGCACCTTAGTCTGAGAAAATACTGCTACACCATCCTGGAAAGGATTGGCTGTAGTTTTTACATCCTGAAGACTCGACCGGGTTACTTTTTCATTAATAACCTCGAATTGAACGTCTTCATCAAAATATTGCGTCATCATACGGTTAATCTGCTCCAGATTAGGATTATTATCAGCGTTTACTAACGAACCAATCAAAGTAATAGTTTGCGCTTTGATTTGATCATTTTGACGTACATACTTAAACCATTTTTTATTAATCTGAATAACAGTATAAAATTTCGCATTATCTTCCCCCGCATCTAATACACTTTGAATATCATCTAATATCAAAGAAGCTGCATTAGCCCAAGTTGTTGCTACAGCATCCTTTTGCCAAGCAGCTACAGGATAAGTCATAGCAGTAATTCCTTGCATATATGGTGAATTACCTGCTAAAAACGAATACTCACAAGCATTCGATATTAAAGACCAATCCATATAAGCCATCTGGGCAATCATTGACTGCCTTATCTTTTGAAGATCATTTCCATAGAAATTTAGCAAAGCCTGTGCTGCTGCCTGGTTTTTTAACTGGGCAAAATCAGATTTCAACTTTTCATATTTCTCAATTTCATCAGCATCCCATTCGTACCCTTTTCCAAAAGTAGTCATTTCACCAATCACATCTTGAAAATAAGTCCTACCCCCAACTGGTACGGTAGAATTCAATGAAATATGATCGGCTGCTTCATTTAAAGGAAGTTGCGCATTACTTATCGTTTTCCATGTTTTAGCACTTGTTGGTACTAATGGAAAAGCAGCTTCTGCCTTAGTAGGCAGGATAGGGTTATCATTATACCATGCTGTAATATCTTGTACAGATAGTATCGACCCAATTGTTACCGGTTTATTTTTTGGCATCTTTTACGTTTTTATATTAATAATTAATTTCAATTACACCAGGCAAAGTAGCCAAATAAAGTGGGCCAATAACACCCGCATATACATCTGCTCTAACTTGAGCATCTTTCATCCAAATTACCTGAGCCACAGAAGGTACTTCAAAACCACTCTTCAAAATTACTTTGGCTGTATTCGATAAAGCTCCAGCAGTTGCTCCAGTAGCCGAACTTTGGTATATAAATACACCAGCAGTTCCACTTTCCAAAGCAGTACCTACAGTAATAGCACTTGTGCCATCTCCATTATCAGTAATATCAGTAATAGCATATGCTAAACCGCCAACGGCTTGCATTAGGTATTCCCCAACTTTAAAATTATGAAGTTGACTATCTACTACAAAAACAGTGGTAGTACTACCTGCTAAAAGCTTTGCTTGCTTACATACAGTCCGCTTCCCACTTGCTGGGGCAGACAAAGGAACGGCTTCTTGTACAACTTGTCCGGCAACTAAGTCGGCCAACGTCATAGAAACCCCACCCGGAACATCACTAATCCTATTAATGATATTCTTTTTTGTGATTTTATCACTTGTCGTTTGTATTTGTTGCATTTTCTTTCTTATTTTTATTAACTAATTTACGAGCATCAGCAAGTTCTGATGTTTCCCCAGTATCCACAGGTTTCTGTACAATTACCGTAGGAACATTTGTATTAAGTCCTTGCTCTTTTGCGGCTTGCTCAAATGTCTTCCCACTCTTTTCTACTTGTTGTAGATAAGTGGAAAACGCCTCATCATCTGGAAAAGAAGCTGTTTTAAAACCTTCTTTAATAGGATCTTTTACATAATCTGGTAAATCCTTAATGATGGTATTCAATTTATCACTCCTTGATGAAGTGACTTTTTCATTCTTTAAGGCAAGTAAATTAGCAGAATGAGTTTTGTTTTGTTCTCTTAATTCATCCACACCTTCAAATAAAGCCTTTGCCCAATCTGGTGTATCATCCTTTTTTCCTGCTTCTTTTTCTTTCTTTACCTTTTCTGCTGCTTTTTTAGCAGCTAATTTTGTCGCCTCGTTGGCCTTTTCTGCTTCTTCTATATCTTTTGCTTTTTTAACTGCTCCTGATGCATAATAACTAATATTACCATCAAGACTTTCAATAGCCTTTGTTAAATCCGCAACAGCTAATATTTCATCAGTAGTGATTACTGTTTCCAATGATTTAGCCAGGTCTTCAAGAGACCTATCAGATACATTTGAGGTTGTTCCCCTTTGCTCTTTTAATTTTTGTACAATTTTTTCATACATAATGTTCAATATTTAATTCGTTAAAGTTATAAAAAATTTTTAATAGTTATTTTTGATTTTTCATTAAAGTCCTTACCATGTTAACTACCTGTTTCCCTCTATAAGTGCCCATTTCAAGTTTATTCTCAGTAATATCAACTCCTTTCGAATTTGCTAAAAGTATTTCAAATAAGGAGGTCATATCTTCTTCATATTCTTTATATTCAAATAATTTTTTTATCAAATATTTCATATCAATTATTATTAATTACAAATCGTGGTTTATTCTTCCAATTCTTCCATTTATCTTTATTCTCAGAAACATATTTATTATATTTCTTCGGTGTCTTATTCACCGCATTTTTAGAAGGTGTATTTGGTGATTTCCCGGCTAATATTAACGCATTATCCGCATCCAATTCCTTTCTTGTCTTTATTATATTAAATGATATACATTTACAATTTACATGCCACTTATAAGTCCAATTAAACCCCTTTGGATAATTCCCTTGTAAACATGAGCAGCAAATACCCCCTTTATCATCCGCAGGATTATGGCTGGGGCTTACCTTAATCCGAACCCCAACAATAAAATCCTGTTGACTCCTTTTCTGCTGTTGACTATCTTCATAGCTAAAATTTGTTTCATTTCGAGCCAACCGGAGCGCATTCTTGTATGAACTCCGGTTAATCCCTCTACCAGGATTGTAAGCCTTAGCAGCTTTAGATAATCTCAACACACCTTTTTCATCTCTTACCCTTCTATACAACCGATCAGGCTCATTCAAATAGCCTTGTATACTTTTAGCAATTGTACTGGCACTTTTCCCTTCCCCCAAAGCCAATTCCAAAGCCAATTCTAATTCTTTCTTAAATTGCCGGGTATTTCGCCAAACCCTATCCGACAAATTCAACCCATCCGTTCGTCTGCTTACAAAACTTATTCTTGCTCCAGCGTTAGTGGTAAAGTATTTATCAATATAAGATTTTGGTAATAAATCAATATCCTTACCAAATACATAATTAGCTATTTCATTATTTTTTTCAATCGCAAGATCCCATTCTGTATTTGCCCCCGAAACAGTTGTCCCATAAACATTCGAATATAGCTGTTGTAAGAGCTTATTTATTTTTTTATTAACAGAACTATGATTTCTGAAATAAAACTCATCATTATCATTTAAATTAAGCTTGTACGTTAATTTAGCTATCTGTTTAATGATATCTAAATAAGCAAGCCTGATTTCTTTAGCATACTTATTTAGATTATTATTATGTTTATTATCATATTTACGTTGACTTGGAACTGCCATCAGGTTCGTTTAACTTTGCTGAATAACCTTTTTCCTCCATAAATGTATAAATCATATTAACCACCCATTCCAATAAATAAGCAATAGCTTCATCATTCCACGCATTAAGTTGTATTGCCCTTTCTCCAGCAAGCATATGAACTATATGTAAAGCTTCATGTGCTATTGTTCCCGGCGTTATATCACTGGTTTTGTGATTAAAATTAAAAACACATATAAAAGATTCATACCCTTTATATTCAGAAAAAATAGCATGCGCATATAATTTTTTATCGTCAAAATCATCCTTAACCGAAGGTATATTACTTTTTAACAATTCTAAATCATTGGTAAATACCACGCATAACGTTCCTTTGTATATGGGGATTTCTGTATCCTTTATATGTATGTATGTAGCTGGTATCATTATGCTTCAGTAAAATCAAGATAATAATCTTTTCCAACTTCAAAAAATCCTTTAGCATCAGGATTGGAAACCATCATAGTGAGCTCCCCGCTTGGAGTAGCTTCAGAAAACTGATTATTTTCTTCATTATCTTTATCATCCGTACCATATACAGCAGTTAAATTAACAAGTTCGCCATAACCTTCATCCTTTACAGAATGGCACGTAAATTTTGATCTTAATTTTCTTTCTCCCATTTTGTTTAATTTTAAATGTTTATAATAATAAATTATTTTCAGCCCCTCTGTCACCTTCTATGGCAGCAACTTCTTGACCTACGTCATCCACCTCATCTAATATACGCACCCTGGTTTCAAGGCTCATAGACTCCCCGGCTGTAGCCACATATTCAGCATTCTCCTTTTTAGACTTAATAGAATAAGGTCGAATGGTACTGCGAATGGAAAGACTTTCATATATTGTAGCAAATTTTGGGAATATTATACCTACCATTTTCTTCAATAACGTCAATTCTTCCAGAAATAGTTTCTCCCATTCACCACCTAAATCACGGGCTTTTGCTTTAGCATCCGCAAACAATAGTTCCTTATTTTCCGCTGATGTATTACTGGTAATCATGTTAGCGAAGGAAGTATCAGGCATTTG
>DAOVYZ010000089.1 GCA_030635365.1 Bacteroidales bacterium | reverse complement strand
TTATTAAACAAAAAAAACAGGTTTCTGAAAAAGAAACCTGTTTTTGGGATTAAAATAATCCTTATTTTATATCCATTAGTTTTTACTTGTTCTTTAAATATTTTGAGTGTATTCATTAAAAATTATAAATTCAAAATTCTAGACAAAATTATACAATAAATTCTTTCAAAAAATTATTGACATAAATAAACTATTAACATACTATTAACAATTTGAAGATTGGATGTCGAAGTAATTTCAATTTTTAATTTTTATTGCATAAATATATCCATCATCAGAACCAATGTACAATATTTTATCAAAAATTAAAGGAGAAGAATGGAAATTTGCTATTCTATCAATATATTGACAATAAGCATACAAAAACTATAAAATATAATAATCCATTAGGAAAAATAAAAGGATGGCACTATTTTTTTAAGGGTACTGGATGCGTTAATTCCCTGAGTTTATTTAATTCTGAAAGAAAAATAGTATTTGAAGAAGATTTTGAGTAGAAATAATAAAAAAACAGATTCATTTTTGAACCTGTTTTCTTTGTGATTTTCTGTTTTGTGTTTCTAAGTTATGTTTTAAGTTTTTTCTCAATTGATTCTATTTGTCCTTTAAACCGCTTATCAGTGTCCATTAGGTTATTAACAGTTTTACACGCATGCAAGACAGTAGCATGATCTTTACCTCCAATCAATGAACCAATCGAAGCCAATGATGATTTTGTCATAGTTTTTGAGAAATACATCGCAATTTGGCGTGCCTGTACGATTTCTCTTTTCCTGGTTTTTGATTGTAATTGGTCAGGAGATAAATTGAAATAATCACAAACAACTTTTTGAATATAATCAACTGATATTTCTTTTTTAGAGTTTTTAGCTAACCTGTCAATCATTTGTTTTGTTAACTCTAATGTAATTTCTTTTTTATTTAAAGTTGATTGAGCTAATAATGATATCAAAGCACCTTCAAGTTCTCTTATATTAGAAGTTATATTTGATGCAATATATTCAACTATTTCATCAGAAATATCTATACCATCATGGTATGTTTTCTGACGTAATATTGCTATTCTTGTTTCATAATCAGGTGTTTGTAAATCTGCTGATAAACCCCATTTAAATCTTGAAAGAAGTCGTTGCTCCATTCCTTGCATCTCTACAGGCGGTTTATCCGAGGTTAATATTAATTGTTTGCCAGCCTGATGTAAATGATTAAATATATGAAAAAAGATATCTTGTGTTTTTTCTTTTCCGGCAAACTCATGCACATCATCAATAATTAATACATCTATCATTTGGTAAAAGTGCAAGAAATCATTTTTATTGTTATTTCTTACAGATTCTACAAATTGTGTTTGAAATTTATTAGCATTAACATACAGAACTGTCTTTTCCGGAAATTGTTCTTTAACCCTTATTCCTATAGCTTGTGAAAGATGAGTTTTACCGAGGCCGGATTCCCCATATAAAAATAAAGGATTGAATGCAGTTCCTCCAGGGTTATCACTAACAGCATTTCCAGCTGACCTTGCTAAGCGATTACATTCGCCTTCAACAAAATTACCAAAATTATTATCAGGATTTAACCTAGGGTCTACATGTAATTTTTTAATCCCCGGTATTACAAAAGGATTTTTAATTGATTTTTCTTCAGAACTAAAAGGTACTGTTACCGGTTTATTTTTGAGTTCAGATTTATAATTAGTTGGGAACTTTACTGTAAACGGTTTAGTATTGGAATAGATACTATTTTCCATGACAACGCTATACTCTAGTTTTGCATTGTCTCCAAGTTCTTTACGAAGTGTTTTTCTTAGAATATCAATATATTGTTCTTCAAGATACTCATAGAAAAAAGGGCTCGGCACCTGGATTGTTAATACATCTTCGTTTAATTTGAGTGGAATAATTGGTTCAAACCACGTTCTAAAACTTATTGACGGCACATTGTCTTTAATTATTTTCAAACAATTGTCCCAAATTTCTTGGTAATTTTGGTTATTCATTTAGCTCACAAATATTTAAAATTTTTCAATAATCCCTTTCTAGCTTAAACAAATTTGTGAAAAAAAAAAGGAAAAAAAAATTTTAAATGGGTTGTTTTTTTAAAATAAATCCTATTGGTTTTTATATCAGTTGTTTATTTTCTAAAAAAAAAATAGAAAAACGCAATTCGCTGTAATTGAGTGATATATGATTATTTTGTGTTAATATTTTGTTAATTAATTGTTTAATCAAAATCAACTAAAGAATAATTTAAGATTAAGCTTAATGTCATATTAAATTTGATCAAAAATAATTATTTAAATTCAGTCTAAGCTAAAAAAAGATATATAACTTTTTTATTTTTTATCCTTTTTGCCAAACAATGAAAAATGAACATAACGCTTGGGGTTTTCATTTAAATCTATAACTAGGCTATCTAAATCAGCAGCAAGGTTGTTCAAATTTAAATAAAGAGAATCATTGTTGATTAACATACCAATAGTTCCTTTACCATTATTTATTTTTGCCGATATCTCACTAAACTCAGCCAAAGTTTTATTTGCATTTAACAGCGTATTCTTAATTTTTGCCTGGTCAAGAGAATCACTTATATTGGAGAAGTTCTCAAGGATATTAGTTATTTGTTCGTTATTATTTTTTAGATTACTCGATATTGATTCAACATTTGCTAAAATATTTGCTAACTTCGAATTATCAGCATCGAGCATTTCACTAAGATCTTCAGTTACCTTATTAATATTATCAAGTGAGGATTTAAGGCCTCTTCTTCTTTTACTATCAAAAATTGATAATACCGAATCCATTGATTCAACAAGGGTTTCTATTTTGTTTTTCACAGGTAAAAGTTCTTCACTTAAACTGCTTATCATGTCTTTCTCCAGAATACCAATTATCGTATCACCACTTTCGTAGAACTTCAAAGAATTTGTAAAATTAAGTTTAATAGCTTTTCCTGCTATTAATGTTGCTGGATATATAATGGCTTCAGTTTTTAAAGGAATTGAGATGTCTTCTTCAACAGAAAATCTAACAACAAGTTTATCTTTAAATTTATTATGAAGTTTTATTGACTCAACAACCCCAATCTTATAACCGCTTAAATACACAGGATTAGCTTCTTCCAAGCCGTCTATATTATCATATATAGCATAGTAAATGCTATTTGTCGATAAAATATTTTTTCCTTTAAGGAAATTATAGCCCCAAACAAAAAATGCTATTATTATAACAGCTATAATTCCAATTTTGGTTTCTTTACGTATTTTCATATCAGGAATTTATTTTTTTATCATGTTAAGTGCTTCATTAAGCGGAATTAACTGATTGTTTTTATTAATTGCAATAATGAATGCATCTGGAAATTTATCGGTGATAAGTTTTTTAAATTCAACAATTTTTTCAAAGCTTGAAGAAGAGCCTACAGTGTATTTATAACTTTCACTAAATTTAAACTCCTCTATATTTTCAATACCTTTAAAATAATCTGACGATATTGAAATAGCATTACTTGATGATGCTATTTGTATTTTAAAAAATACTTCATTCGTATCTTCAATTGATGACTTAGGTTCTATCTTAGTTATAAATTTGCTATTTTCTTCAATTGTAGCCTTATAACTTTTAAATGCTCTGTAGATTGCTGATGCAATATATTCTTGCCCTTCCTTCGTTAGCAAATACCTTTCTTCTCTTTGATTAGTTAAAAACCCGGTTTCAATTAATACGCTGGGCATAGTAGTTTTCCATAAAACAAGAAATCCTGCCTGTTTTACTCCTCTGCTTTTTCTTACAGCCTTGGTTTCAAATTCATTTTCAACAAAAGCAGCATAATTTAAACTTTGTTCTAAGAATGTATTTTGTAAAAATGAAAATATAATGTACGATTCGGCAGAATTTGGATCAAAGCCTTCATATTTACTTGTGTAATCTTCTTCTAATAAAATAACTGAATTCTCCTTTTTTGCTAATTCCAGATTTTCTTCAGTCTTATGCAATCCCATAACATATGTACTTGTTCCGTAAGTTTTTGGGTTATGCCACCCATCAACATGTATAGAAATAAATAAGTCGGCTTTATTTTTATTTGCTACTTCTGCTCTTTCGTTTAGAGGAACAAAAATATCAGTTGTTCTGGTGTATATTACTTTAACTTCAGGAATATTTTCCTCAATATATGTTCCTAGTTTTAAAGCTATTGCCAACGTAACATCTTTTTCTTTAGCTTTTCGTCCTGATGTGCCCGGATCTTTACCTCCATGACCTGCATCAATCACTACTGTCTTTAAAGAATATTCATTACTTTCTTGACTATAAATGCTTGATGTTAAACATAAATTAAGAAAAATTAACACTATTAATATTAATTGGTATCTAATTTGTTTAAAAAAAATCGTTATAAAATACACCTTCATTATTAATGTATACAATATTTTAGTTAGTTTTGGAGCACTTAAAAGTGAACTGTAATTGCACAAAAATAGTATAATTAAATTGTATTTAAAATTTAGATATTCCGTTTTTTTACTGGTCTTGATTATTTATTTGCCAATCAAAAACTTTGCCCAAATTGACAAATCAAATAGACGAATCAATTCAACTACTTTAAATAATCAGGCTATTACTGATACAGCTTTTGTTCCGGATACAATTCAAATAAGAAAAAAAAATAAAAGTGAAAATGTAATTGAGGCTCAGGTAATATATAAGGCTCAGGATTCTGTTGTTTTATCAAGAGATCAAGAGAAGGTATATTTGTATAAGGATGCAAGAGTTGAATATGGTGATATTGTATTAGAAGCTGATTATATAGAATATGATCAAAAAAAGAATTATGTTTTTGCTCGCGGAGTAGTTGATAGCCTTGGAAATTTAAATGGAAAACCGCAGTTTAAGGATAAGGGAGATGAATTTTCTGCAAAAACAATAAAATATAATTTTAAAACAAAGAAGGGTTATATTGAGGAGGTGTTTACTGAGGAAGAGCAAGGGTTTCTGCATAGTGAACAAACTAATAAACTGGAGGATAACAGCTTTCTACTTAAAAACGGGAAATATACGACTTGCGATTTAGAAGACCATCCACACTTTTATCTAAAAATGTCGAAAGCTAAAGTTATTCCTAATGATAAGATTATTTCTGGCCCTGCATATTTAGTAATGCAAGATATACCATTTAAGTTTTTAGGTGTGCCTTTTGGTTTTTTTCCCAATCAAAGTGAATATTCTTCCGGAATTATGATACCCAAGTATGGAGAGGAAAAAAATAGAGGATTTTTCTTACAGGATGGAGGATATTATTTTGGAATAAGTGATAAAATGGATTTGGCAGTTACCGGAGATATTTTTTCGAAAGGTTCATGGGGAGGTGATATTAATTATAGGTTTAGAAAGCGTTATAAATTTAATACTGTTTTTAACTTTAGTTATGCAGAATTTGTAAAAAGCGAGAAAGGATTACCTGATTATTTGAAATCAAAGGATATGTCCATACGTTGGACTCATACCCAGGACCCAAAGGCAAATCCGAATACAAAATTTTCTGCAAGTGTTAATTACAGTACATCATCCTACGACCAATTCAATAGTCAAACTATTGACGAAAGAGCCATTAATACCAAAAGTTCGAGTATTACATATGGAAAAAATTGGCCGGGTAGCCCTTTTCGGTTTAATATGAATTTGAAACATTCTCAAAATAGTAATACAAATAATGTAAGCCTTACACTACCAGTGATAACTTTAAATATGGATAGGCAGTATCCATTTAGAAGTAAAAAATCAACTGGAGATACAAGGTGGTATGAGGATATTGAAGTACAATATTCTTCTAAATTCGAAAATAGAATTAATACTGCTGATAGCTTATTATTTAATGGGACAAAGTGGTCTGATTTTGATAATGGGTTCCAACATACGATACCATTGAGTACAAATTTTAAAATTCTACAATATTTTAATTTATCACCAAAGGTAGAATATACAGGAATACTTTTTACAAATTATCTTAAAACAAGATATTATGATAATAATGCATATGACTCTAAGAATAATAGGTACGGTATGGTTCAGGATGTTGAAGCAAATTCTATGAAATATGCACAACTTGTAGAGCCATCAATATCTTTGAGCGTAGGGCCAAATATCTACGGTATGTATGGATTTAACAACCCTGATGCTAAAGTAATTGCTGTGAGGCATGTTGTAACTCCATCTGCCGGAATATCATTTAGGCCTGATATGGGTAGTATGGTAGAACAATATTATGGAGAATATACAGAATATCAAAATGGAAGTTTGGTAACAAAGGAGTACTCTATTTTCGATAATGAATTATATAATTTTCCCGCTGCTCCAGGAAAAAGCGGTTCTGTAAGCCTTGGTCTAAATAATACATTGGAAATGAAAGTTCGGAGTGATAAGGATACTACAAATACAGCGAAAAAAATAAAATTACTGGAGTCATTTAAATTATCAACAAGCTATAATTTGTTTGCTGATTCACTGAATTGGAGTAAAATATCAATAAGCGGAAGAACATCAATGTTCGAAAATAAGTTAAGTTTTAATTTTGGTGCATCATTAGATCCATATGCGATTAACGAAACAGGAAGAAGATATAATCAATTTTATTGGGATAAAAGTGATGGATTCTTTTTATCAAGGTTAGGTAGATTAGAAAGAATAGATTTTTCAATAGACATTAAGCTGAATTCCAGGAAAAGGGAGGATAATAATAATGAAACTGTACAAACAGAGACTTTTCGGGATGAACAGAACAGGCAAACAGGAAGATACCAGGAAAGTATACAAGATCAGATAGTAACATATGTAGATTTTGATATTCCATGGAACATAGGTTTAAATTATAAATTTGTATACTCAAAGCCACAATTTGAAAAAAATGTTACACAGACAATGAGTTTGTCAGGAAATATAAGTTTAACCAAAAAATGGAAAATTAGTTTTAGAGCAAATTATGATTTGGTTAAAGATAAACTCTCGAGTACTTCAATTAATATTAACAGAGACCTGCATTGCTGGGAAATGACATTTAGCTGGATTCCTGTAGGATATATGCAAAGTTATAACTTCCAGATTAATGTTAAAGGATCTACATTGCGCGATTTCTTAAAATACCACAAACGTAAATCATGGCAGGATAATCTATAAGAATTTAGTGCTTTATCCAGTTTTCTAACATTTGTTTTCCATATTTAGTCATGATAGATTCGGGATGGAATTGTACTCCTCGCAAATTAAAAGTTTTATGCCTCAATGACATTACTTGATTTCTCTCATCTGAAGAAGTTATTTCTAAATCACACGGAAAACTCTTTTTATTAACAATCCAGGAATGGTATCTTCCTGAATAAAAAGTATTAGGAATTCCTTCAAAAAAATAATCACATTTGATAATATGTGTTTCAAATTCTCTTCCATGGTTAACTTCAGGCATATTGATTAATGATGCCCCAAAATACTCAGCAATAGCTTGATGCCCCAAGCATACACCCAGAATAGCTTTTGTTTCTTTATATCTATCAATTATGTCGTTCATCATAGGTACATCAGAAGGAAGCCCTGGGCCTGGTGAAAAAATGATCTTATCAAAATTTTTAATGTCATTTAGGTTAGTTTCGTTATTTCTATGAACAATTACTTTATCTACATATTGTTCAACAATATGTACAAGGTTATATGTAAATGAGTCGTAATTATCAAGAATAAAAATTTTCATCAGAAATAACTTTTTAAACGAGGCAAATTAAGTTAATTTTACTTTTCAAAACTAAATAATTAATAAAAATGAAAAGAATAATTTTTACAGAAAAAGCACCAAAGGCTATAGGCCCATATAGTCAGGCAGTTGAAATTAATAATACATTATATATTTCAGGGCAGGTTCCTATCAATCCTGAAACAGGAGATATGCCTGAAGGAATAGCTTCTCAAACAGAACAAGTAATGAAAAACATTGGGGCGATATTAGAAGCTGCAGGTTATTCATATGGTGATGTGGTGAAGTCAAATTGTTTATTAAGTGACATGGGTAACTTTAAAGCAATGAACGAGGTGTATGGAAGTTATTATAGTGAAAACCCTCCGGCACGTGCAGCATATGGAGTTGTACAATTGCCATTAGGGGCATTAATAGAAATAGAAACTATTGCTGTAAAATAGGCCAAAATATTTTCAGGGCATAAAAAAGGCTACCTAATTTGGTAGCCTTTCATGTATATTTAAATATAATTTATTCAGATACAATTTCGAATTCGATTTCAACACTAACTTCTTTATGAAGTTTAACCTTTGCTGTATATTTTCCTATTTCTTTAATTTGGTCTTCAGGTATTGAAATATTTTTTCTTTCAATATCGTAGCCTTTTTCTTTCAATGCTTCAGCTAATTGAATAGTATTTACTGAACCAAATATTTTACCTGTTGAACTTGTTTTAGCACCAATTGATAAAGCAACTTTTTCAAGTTTTTTACCAACCTCAAGAGCTTCATTTTTTATTTTTTCTTCTTTATGTGCTCTTTGCCTGAGGTTTTCTTCGTGCATTTTTTTTGCCGATACTGTTGCAAGAACTGCTAATCCTTTAGGAATTAAGAAATTTCTTCCATACCCATCTTTAACAGTAATAATATCGTTTTTATGCCCTAAGCTTTGTATATCTTGTTTTAAAATGACTTCCATTTTATTTCCTCCGTGTTGTTATTTTAACATATCAGTTACATATGGCAATAAAGCTAAATGACGTGCTCGTTTTATTGCTTTAGCAACTTTTCTTTGGTATTTTAAAGATGTTCCTGTTAGTCTTCTTGGTAAAATTTTACCTTGCTCGTTTACAAATTTCTTTAAAAATTCAGGATCTTTGTAATCAATATACCTGATTTTATTTTTCTTAAAACGACAGTATTTTTTCTTTTTAATTTCTACCGTTGGGGGGGTAAGATATCTAATTTCTGATTGATCTTGTGCCATTGCTTATTCCTCCTTTTTAGTTTCTGGTTTAGGTTCCTTTTTTGTTTCTTTTTTACTTTTTTTCTTAATGCTATATTCAACAGCATATTTATCCATTTTAAAAGTTAAGAAACGAATAATTCTTTCATCTCTTCGGTACTCAGTTTCTAATTTCTGAATAACCTTTCCTTCAGCTTCAAATTCAACAAGGTAATAAAATCCTGTTGATTTCTTTTGGATAGGATAAGCGAGTTTTTTCAGGCCCCAATTTTCTTCGTGCACTATTTTTGCACCATCTTTCTTTAAAATTCCTAAGAATTTTTGGACCGCTTCCTTCATCTGAGCTTCAGACAAAACGGGAGTTGTAATGAAAACGGTTTCATAATTATTTGTCATAATATAATTATTTAAATATTAATTAATGAGCCGCAAAATTAGAATATTTTTAATAAATACAAAAGAAAATGAAGGCAAATAACTATTAAACACTTTAATAATATGCAATTAGTATCATTAGGGGCAATTGTGAATAAAAATTAAAAAGCATTTTGTAAGATTTGAATTGAAATTAAGCAAAAATTTTACCTTTGTATCACCTAAAATCGAAATATACTTTTTTATGGAGAATTTTATTGTTTCTGCAAGAAAATACAGGCCATCAACATTTAAATCAGTGATTGGCCAGGCATCTAT
>DAOVYZ010000485.1 GCA_030635365.1 Bacteroidales bacterium | reverse complement strand
CCTGATTGTAAGGGGTATATGTTTTGTAGTAAAGAAATCAATGTAGTTTTCCCTGAGCCACTTTCCCCGACAATAGCTGTCATTTTGTTTTTCTGAATTGTTAAATCAAAGTTTTCAAAGACAGTTACCCTTGATCCGTACCTGAATGATACATTCTTGAAATAAATATCTCCCAACATATCTGTTGTTAAAACAATTTTTTCTTTTTCTGTTTCCTCCATTTCCAAATCCATAATCTGAAATAAACGGTCGGCTGCAATTAAAGCATCCTGAACAACTTTGTTTGTATCAATCAGGCTTGCAAGCGGGTTTAATAAGTAAGCTATTAAAGCGTAAAAAGACATTAATTCACCGGGAGTCATTTCCCGGCTTACCACATTGTGAGAGCCAATCCACAGTACTGCTATAGTAACAGCCCCGGCAATAAAACCGGTAGAACTGCCGGAAAAAACGGAGTATTTTACCGAATGGTATGTTGAACTTAAAAGTTTTATAAACCGTGTTTCGGTTTTAAAATTAGAGAACCTTTCTAATCCAAAACGTTTTATGGTAGAAGATGCATTAATGGATTCAACCAGTTGTGATTCCAGTTCGGCTGCATTTTCCATATTTTTTCTCAAATACTTTTTGTTTAGTTTGTTATAAATAAGATAAATGAATAAATAAAGCGGGATGGATGCAAGTACAATTAATGCCAGTTTCCACGAATAAATAAACATTAACGAAAAAGTAAAAAACACAATCATGATATTAACAAACAGGTCGAGTGAAACATTGTTAATAAAAACACGAATTTTTACTGCATCATTTATTCTTGAAATAACCTCACCTGTACGCATGGTATCAAAAAAACGTTGTGGTAATTTCATCAGGTGTTTATAATATCCTAAAATTAAGGCAGCATCCATTTTCTGCCCTGTTTTCAAAGCGAAAATACCTTTCATTACGCCTATATAAATTCTTAGGAATAATATTATAATCATTATTATACTTAGGAGATTTAGCAGATTCATGTTACCATCCACCAGCACATGGTCAACAATTTTTTGTACATAGATTGATGTTGACAAGCCCAGAATACTGTAGATAACAGCACCAAAAAGTGCCTGTGCCATTATTGTTTTATGCGGGCTTATTAATTGAAAGAAACGTTTTGTAATTGATGTTTTTTTATCCCCTTTTTTAAAAGTATCATCGGGCATGATAAGGATTAATACTCCTGTCCATTCCTTTTTAAATTCTTCGTGTGTTTTTTTATGGATTTTCCCTGTTCCGGGGTCCATAACTATTATATGCTTTTTTGTTGTTTTGTAAATAACTACATAATGCTGTAATTTTTCTTTTACAATTATATGGGCAATGGCAGGTTTTGGGATTTTAAATAAACTCCCGAAAGGGCCTTTTACACCTTTTGCAGTTAATCCAAGCTTTTCGGCTGCTTCGATAACACCAAGTACATTTGTTCCCTTTTGGTCGGTTGATGCATACTGGCGAATACGGGAGATCGGGAATTTTAACCCGTAATGTGATAAAATAGATGCCAGGCATGCCGCCCCACAATCGGTAATATCATGTTGTTTGATTTTAATAGATTTTTTCATTGTTAACCATTGTTTTCCACCGGATTCAGCCAGTCGTTTACATTGTCAAATAAAAGCCGGTATAACGAACGTTCTGTTAAAATAAACCTTGCCCTGATAGTCATTCCTTTTTTAATATTACCTTTTAGCCCGTTTCGTAAAAACAAATAGTCCTTTTCCATTTTACACCTGATTTTAAATATAGGTTGATTTTCAATTAATATATAATCATCCGAGATATCAGTGATTTCACCCTTTATCATGCCCCAATCATTGTAATTAAAAGCATCTACCTGTATATTTAACTTACTGCCTTCATTAAGGTATCCTATATCTTTGGGTGTAACGTATACTTCGGCTATTAAATCGGTTTCGGGGCTTATTCCTGTAATAGTTCGCCCCGCCTGAATGTTGGTTCCTTCGTAAATCCCTGCAAATTGTTCAATTGTTCCTGTTACCGGGGCTATTACCAGATAATATTCCTGTTCTTTTTGTAATTGTTCTATTTGCGATTTTAAATCTTCCAGCGATGGCTTGTACCGGCTTAAATCCGATTTCCAAATGCTCAACTGGTTTGTAACCGTAATATTATATTCATTATCGGCTAAAGTATATTGGTATTTTAAATCATCATATTCTTTTTTACTTATAAATTCCTGCTCCAACAGTACTTTATTTCTATCAAGCTCTCGTTTAGCTTTTTTACGTTTATTTTTTACCTGTGTAATTTTGTCTTTAAACCTGAAATATTCTCCCTGGTATTTATCCGATTTAAATGTTGATGCTTTAAGAATTACTAATTTTTTAAGGTCTGCAATGTAATTTTCGTTTTCTTGTTTTTGTTTTTCCAGCAGGGCGTATTGGCTTGTAAGTTTGGCACTTTGTATAATAAGCATGGTATCGCCTTTCTGCACAGCCTGCCCGTCTTTAATAAATATGCCGGATACCCTGCCCGAAACGAGGGCCTTTACTTCGGTTTTTTCGGTTACAGGGCGTACAATGCCGCTACCCTGTACAGTAATATTCACATAAATAAAAGGAAGCGAAACAATTGCAATAACAAAAGCCAGAATTACCGTTATATAAATAACCTGGCTTTTTGTTGAGTTTTTTGCTAAATGGTATTCGACTGTGCTTTCTATTATTTCTGCCGGGTATAATTTATTGCTCATGCGAATAGCTTAGGTATTCATAAAACTCTTCATTATCATCCAAGCCTGTTTCTATATCGATTATTTCCATAGATTGTTTTTGTGCCAAATTCCCCTGCATATAAATTTCCGAACTCATTGAGGCTATTATCTCATCCT
>DAOVYZ010000131.1 GCA_030635365.1 Bacteroidales bacterium | reverse complement strand
TCATGGTGAAAAGATTGCAATTGATTTAAAATATGAAGGTAGTCTTAGCAATTTGGGCGAAATTGTTCAAATTGATGGAGCATCACAAAACTTTGATTCTAGAAATAACAAATTCATTTTAACTTTAGGCATTTTCTTTTAATCATTAAATATGTAGAAATAGGCCAATTTGGATTAAATTCAATTAAAAAAGTTTTCAACAAACGATATTTACTCCAAATTGGTTTGTTCTTTGTGCTTTCCCGTCATTTTCCTCCAAAATTGTTAATAAACTCATCGTCAAAATATTACTATTTATCAAAACTTGTTATCAATTTATTTGTTGTTTGAAATATTTATATATCTTCGCACCGTTTTACTAATTAAAATATTAAATAATGTGAAGATATTCAGGGTAATCCCCTGAATATTTAATTTTAATGGAAAACAAAAAAGGATGTTATGAAATTTTTAAGGATATTAAGGAAGGGATTTTTGTTTCTGCTAATTTTTCTTGGTGAAATAGCACTCAGTTTTTCTGATAAAACAAGTACGGAAAAGATTTTTCCTTCTGAAGAAAAAATGCCTATATCATTACGATTAAGTAATAATTTATCCGAATATGAATCAATGCTTGGACTTGACCAGCAAATTAAGGAATTCATGAATAAATGGGATATAGTAGGTGCATCTGTGGCTATAGTAAAGAATGAACGACTTATTTATACTAAGGGATTTGGATATGCAGATAAAGAGAATTCAGAAAAAGTGGAACCAAGGCACTTATTTCGTGTAGCAAGTGTTTCAAAGCTTATTACAGCAATAGCTGTGATGAAATTAGTTGAAGAAGGTAACCTGAATCTGACAGATACGGTTTTTGGGGAAAATGGAATACTGTATAATAACGATTTCCTGGATATTTGTGATGAGAGAATTCTTGGAATAACGATAGAAAATCTTTTAAATCATACTTCAGGTTGGTCTAACAAGAAGGGAGATCCAATGTTTTTAAATATTTCTATTGCCAGGGAAATGGATAAGGAACTGCCAATAGAAGTTGAAACAATAGTAGAATATGTACTAAAGAATCGTAAATTGGATTATTCTCCGGGCAAAAAATCAATATATTCGAATTTTGGATATGCATTACTGGGTTTGATAATCGAAGAAGTAACAAAAACATCATATGAGGATTATGTTATTACACAAATATTAAATCCTTTAGGAATATATGATATGCATCTCGGGAAATCACTACCTGAAGAAAGATATGAGAATGAGGTGAAGTATTATGGATTGAAGAAAGAAAGGCAAGTACTTTCAAGTTTTGGGACGGGAGAAAAAGTACCGAAGTTTTATGGTGGAAATTCCATAGAAACATTAGGATCTGCAGGTGGTTGGGTAGCAACACCTACAGAACTTATGAAATTACTTGTAGCAATTGATGGATTTGATACGCGTAATGATATACTATCTAAAGAAACAATAGCTAAAATGACTAGTTCTACTAAAAAGATTCGTCCTTTTGGATGGACAGGTACTGATAATAAAGGGTTTTGGTGGAGGACAGGAACATTGTCCGGAACATCAGCTTTACTTAAAAGAGAAAAAAATGGACTAAGCTGGGTATTAATAATAAATACAACTCCAAAGTATGGTGCTCGTTTTCCTGTGCAAATAAACAAAACGATGATTAGAGGATTAGCTACAATAGATTATTGGCCAACCTACGACCTCTTCGATTATTATGAACCTAAAACATTATATAGTAAAGAGCTGACATTAAATAATTAAATAGAAAAAAACGGAGTAAAATACTCCGTTTTTTATTTGATATAACATTATTGCTAAATTTTCTGTTTTATAATTATTATATTTGTTTTATGAATAACAGACTGCAACAATAATGAGTGCAAAATCGTAATGTACATTATAACTTAAGTTGAAAAAAAATAGAATGGGAGTTAAGAAAGGTGATATAAAATACGATGAGAACATTATTAAAGAAAGGATTGATATTTTAAAAGGAGTAACAATATTTTCTGAATCTGGTAATGGAATTCTTGAGCGTATAGCATATTCACTTGAAGATGTTATAATAGAAAACAATGAAACTGTTTTTCATAAAGGTGATGAATTAAATGCAATGTATATAATTGTGAAAGGATCGGTTAAGGTTCATGATGGAGATTATATTTTTACAGAATTTGGGCCTAAAGATTTCTTTGGAGAATATTCACTTATTGATTCTTCGGTACGTTCTGCTTCAGTTACTACTACTGCTTCAACACATCTATTGCGTTTAGATCAAGAAAACTTCTTAGAGATTATTGAAGATGATGTTGATGTCTCTAAAGCTGTATTGAAAGCTCTTATAAAAAGACTTAGAAATAACAACATATTGGAGGAGCGATTAACGCAAAATAGTTTAAAAATTAAAAAGCAGAGAGACGAGCTGGATAAGCAGAAAAAAGTATTAGAGGAGTTAAATGCTACTAAGGATAAGTTTTTTACAATAATAGCACACGATTTAAAGAACCCATTTAATACAGTAATAGGTTTAGCAGAGTTATTGATTGATAGGTATGAAACATATGAAAGTAGTAAGATTAAAGAGTTTATAAGCCAAATACATAAATTTTCAAATAATGCTTATAACTTATTAGAGGATTTATTACAATGGGCTAAATCACAAACCGGAAGAATGGAAGTAAAGCCCGGTAAGGTTGATGTCTTTGAATTAGCAGTTGAAAATGTTAATTTATTTCAGGAGAAGGCAGAAAATAAAAAAATTAAGATAAATTTAAATATAAGTATGGGTTTATTTGCCAATGTGGCTAGGAATATGCTTACAACGGTATTCAGAAACCTTATATCGAATGCTGTAAAATTTACTAGCTCAAGGGGGGTAATTACTATAGAAGCTAAGCCTGTTAATGATTATATAGAAATAAGTATTTCAGATACAGGAGTTGGTATTTCAGATATTAATGTTGATAAGATTTTTAAGATTGATTCGAATCTTTCAACTTTAGGAACAGAGGATGAAGCTGGCACGGGGCTTGGTTTGATTATTGTTAAAGAATTTGTAGAAAAAAATGGTGGTACAATAGATGTAACAAGTAAAGAAGGGGCAGGAACTAGTTTTACATTTAAAGTACCTATTATGAATGATAAAATTATTTAATTAGATGCGTGGATTACTGAAAAATATTATTATTATAAGCTTTTGTTTATTAGCTCAATACAATGTTTTTTCTCAGAGTTACCTTGAGGTAAAAGGCAGGGTTGTATTAAAAGAAGGATCGGTAAAAGAAGGAGCAATAAACCTTTACGAAAATGGTAAATTTGTGGAAACTATCCTTACTGATAGATCTGGGAAATTTAGAGTAGACTTAGAAATTAATACGGATTATCTTTTTGAGTTTGAAGAAGAAGGCTTTGTTACGAAGAAGATTAGTGTAAATACTGAGGTACCTGGCAAATCGGATAATAAGAAATTTACGCCTATATATTTTGCGGTTGAACTTTTTAAACAATATCAGGGTGTAAATACATTTGTTTTTACCCAACCAGTTGGTATTATAAAATACTATGAGAATATCGGAGATTTTGATTATGATGTAGATTATTCTGCAGAAATTCGAAGTAAAATTGATAAAGCAGAAAGAGAACTTGAAAGGGCTCATCAAAAGTACTTAAAAGAAACCAGGGAAGATGAAGCTCTTGATCGGAGACAGCAATTTTTAGCTCAAGAAGAGGCCGATGCGGCTGAAAGGCAAAGGAAGTTTGAAGCGGAAAAGGCTGCTGCAGAAGCTAGAAAAAAAGCTGCAGTGGAAGCAAAAATAAGAAAGGCAGAGGAACAGGAAAGGCTTAGAAAACAGCAGGGGGAAGAGGCAGATAGAAGAAGAGAGGAAGAAGCTGCAAGAAAACAAGCCGAATTAGAAGAAAAACAAAGAATTGTAGAGCAACAGAGACTTGAAGCAGAAGAAAAAGCAAAGCTAAAAGTAGAAGAAGAAGCCAGAAAGAAAGCAGCGTTGGAAGCCAAAATTAAAGCAGAACAAGAAGCTAAAAAATTGGCAGCAGAGGCAGCTGCAAAAGCAAAGGTAGCTGCAAAAGTACTATTACTTACACAGCAACAGGAAGAAGCAGAAAAAAGAAAACAGGAAGACGAAGCAAAATTACAAGCAGAACTTATCGAGAAACAACAAATACAAGAGCAACAAAGAATTGTAGCAGAAGAAAGAGCTAAACAGGAAGCGGAGGAAGAAGTTCGTAAAAGAACTGCAGAAGAGGCTGAAGCTAAAGCGCAGGCTGAGACAATTAAGAAAGCTATTGAAGAAAAAGAAAAGCTTGAAAAACAACAATTAGCTGAAAAACTTGTATTGATAAAAGAAGAGGCTGATAAAAGAAAGAAGGAAGAGGAACAAGTAAAAGTTCAGGAAGAGATTGAAAAACAAGCTCAACTGCATAAAGACCTAGACGAGAGAAGAAATAAAGCATTAGCTGATAAACTTAAAAGAGAAGGACAAAGATATAAACATGCACAAGAGGTTGCAGATGAATTTGCCGATGTAAAAAATGATTACCCTAAGGGTAAAACTGTTGAAGAATTTGAAAAATTTGGAATGAAAATTACCAGAGTTATTATTGTTGATAATAAAGTAGTAAGAATTTATTTAAAAGTACAACATGACTGGGGCGAAACATTCTTCTTCAAAAATAATCAATGTATTTCTCAAAGATTATTTGATATTGAAGTGGAAAGTATTTAATAAAAACACTTCATAGCAACATTTAATGAAAGATTTTAAAAAATATTATATTATTCCTGCTGAACCTAATGAAGTATATACTGCACTTACAAATCCTTTTACTTTAGAACTTTGGACTGGTTACAAGGCTAACATGGATGATAAAGTTGGAACAGAGTTTTCACTATGGGATGGTGATATATCAGGAAAAAACTTGGAAATTGAGGAAAATAAAAAGATTGTCCAGGAATGGTTTTTTGGAGATCAAAAAGACAAATCTATTGTAACAATCAAATTGTTTGAAGACAAAAAAGGAACACAGGTTGAACTTAAACACCAAAATATTCCTGACGATGATTTTGCCGATATTGCTGATGGGTGGGATGAATATTATTTTGGAGCATTAAAAACTTTTTTTGAAATCGAATAATTTTTGTATATTTAATTGTTACTCAAATGTATATATAAATTCTGTTTCAAAATGAGGTATTTGCAGAGTATTTTATTCATATTAATATTTGTTAATACATTCTCCCAGGATAGTTCATATCAAGCAAAAATGGGGGAATATTATGATGTAATAGAAAAAGATTCTAATACCAATAATAAGATAGCAATTTATAAGGAGATAATTAAACTTAGTTATCCTGAACATTTAGATAGTATACTTCTTTATTCTGAAACCTTATTGGAGCTTTCTGAAAAGACTAATGACAATACTTCAAAAGCTTTTGCAAATAATTTTCTGGGAAAATATTATTTTGAGTCTGAAGATTTTCATAAAGCAAATGATTTTTACGCTAATGCATTAAAATTCTACAATGAATTGAATGATACAGTGCAAATAGCTCTATTGAATCATGATTTGGGACTTGTTAATCAGTATTTAAATAATTATGATAAAGCACTTGTTTATTACCAGAAAGCTATAGAGCTAAATGAACTTGTGGGTGAAACTCTACAAAGTGCAGTATGTTATCAATGTATTGGTACACTATATAGCGATCTTAAGAAGTACTCTTTAGCTCAATATTATTATGAAAGAGCTCTGGAAATATACCAGGATATGGGAAATAAGGAAAGAATAGCAGCTATATATCAAAATATTGGGGTATTAAACTATAATTGGGGCAATTTAAAAGAATCGCTTGAATATTATAAGAAATCACTGGAGGTATATGAAAAGTTGCAGGATAAAAGGAATATTGCTGTTTCTTTAAGTAATATAGGGTTAGTATATGAGGAATATAAAAGATACAATGAAGCTCAGGAGTATTACCAAAAAGCTTTGATTATTTTTGAAGAAATAGATTCTAAACAAATGCTGGTATACATCTTTTATAATCTCGGGTCAATAAAAAGAAATTTAAAAGATTATTCAAAATCAATTGATTATTTTAAAAAAGGTTTGGCACTTTCTATGCAAATTTCAATGAAAGATTATATTTCATACAATTATGAAGCATTGTCAGGTGTATATGATGAGTTAGGAGACTATATGCAGGCTTTGATATACTATAAAGAATATAATTATGTGAAAGATTCTTTATTTAACGAAGAAAAACTAAGACAAATTCAGTTGTTAGAAGCAGAATTCCAAAACGCTGAACATCAAAAACAAATCGAATATCTGAAATTAGATAAAGAGTTAAAGGAATCTCAATTGAAAAAGAAAGAGGCACAGAACCTTGTACTAATATTTAGTTCTGTATCAGCATTTCTAATTGTAATTTTCCTATTGCTATTCACCAGGTATCAAAAGAAAATATCACTTAAATTATATAATGAAATTGAGGAACGTAAGAGGACTGAAAATCAACTTAATATAGTAAGAGAGGAACTCGAGATAAGAGTAAGAGAAAGAACAGCGGATATTGTAGAAACAAATAGAAAATTGCTTCATGAAGTTGAGGAGCACAAAAAAACATTAAAAAGCCTCGAAGTTGCTAAAAATAAGGCAGAAGAAGCAGACAGGCTTAAAACTAATTTTTTAGCGAACATATCACATGAAGTTCGAACACCCATGAATGCAATAACTGGGTTTACTCAAATGCTGGCATACGATAACTTAACAGTTGCAAAAAGGAACAATTATATCAATCTAATTAAGGAAGGGTGTAAAAGCTTAACGAATTTAATCGACGATATAGTTGATTTTGCTAATATAGAGTCTGGTGAAGCTCAGATAGAGAAAAAAGAATTTAATCCACATCCAATACTTGAGTTCCTTTATGATCATTTTACTATTGAACTAGTTAAAAGGAATAAAGAACATTTGGCATTGGGTTACGAAAATGAGAATTCTGAGAATGACCTAATTATTAACACAGATCCCGTAAGGCTAAAGCAAATACTTTCCATATTAATCGACAACGCTATAAAGTTTACAAAAAGCGGGTATATACAGTTTGGCTTTGCTCATTCCGGAAATGATAAAATTCAATTTTATGTAAAAGATACAGGTATTGGTATTGAGGAGAAGTATAGTGATTTAATTTTTGAAAGATTCAGGCAAATAGATGAAAGTACAACAAAAAAATATGGTGGAGCTGGAATAGGATTGTCTGTTGCCGGTAATTTAACCAGATTACTCAATGGCAAAATCTGGTTTGAATCAATTATAGGAGTGGGTTCAACATTTTATTTTGAAATAAACTCAAAACTCGAGGGAGCAGAAATAGAATTAATTCAACCAAACCAGTTTAACTGGGAAAATAGGGTAATATTAATTGCAGAAGATAAAAAAATAAATTTTGAAATACTTAAAGAAACACTGCAAGAAACCTCAATAGGTATTAAGTGGGTAAAAAACGGAGCAGACGCAATAGATTATATCAAATCTAATCCTGTTGACCTTATATTAATGGATATACAGATGCCGGTAATGGATGGTTTTGAAACTACCAGAAAGATAAAGGAGATAACCGATAAAATACCAATTATTGCACAAACAGCATATGCTTTACCTCAGGATAGTTACAAATGTATAGATGCCGGCTGTAACGATTATATAGCAAAACCAATATCTTTAGATAAGTTTTTATTAAAATTAAATAAATACCTTTCATAACTGATTTTGAATTGTTAACCTATATAATAAAATGAAACCATGACTTATTACCAAAAGGCAAAAGAAATATTCGCAATGATTGAAGAGGGAAAGCTTATAGAAGCCCTCGATAAATATTATCATAAAGATGTTAAAATAATTGCTGATGATGGAAAACAGCGAAACGGAATTGCCCAGGCAAAAGAGTATGACAGTAATTTGTTAAAAGAAATAGAGGAGATATATGGCGGAGGTATACTTTCAATAGCATCTGATGAGCAAAGGCCTATTACAATTGTAGAATTTTGGATCGACCTTAAATTTAAAAACGGAAATAAGAAAAAAGTAATTGTTTTTGGAAACAGTGGACATGGTTACTTCGATCTTTCAGCTTATGATGCATATAATAATAAGAAAATGCAGGACTGTGGATATCCTAAAAACTAAGTACAAATGAATATTAAAATCGAGTTTCTTTAAAGGTTAGTACAAAATTGTACGATAATGTACATTTATTAACAATGTTTATAAAGATTGCCATCGATACCTATTTGTGATAAAATGAAGCAAGAAAAAGTT
>DAOVYZ010000099.1 GCA_030635365.1 Bacteroidales bacterium | reverse complement strand
CATATAGCCAACTTTTATATAATGAAATACAAAAACTACCACCTAAATGTCGAAAGATTTTTATGATGAGTAGATTCGATAACTTAAAAAATTCAGAAATTGCAGAAAAACTTAATATTTCAAAACGAACCGTTGAAACACAAATTAGTCTGGCGTTGAAGAGTTTACGAAATAAATTTCTGAATGAAAATAACTTCGTTTTAAGTATTTTATTAAATTTCTAAATAAAAATTACGTGTTTTTAATAATCCGATTGTCATAATAATAGCATGGGAAAGATGTTTAAAAATAAAATTGACCAAGCTCTCTTGGTAAAATATCTGGCACAGGATGCCAATAAAGTTGAAATTGCTTTAATAGAAAAGTGGTTAAGTAAAAGCAATGCTAATAAAGAATACTTATCTCAATTTAAACAACTATGGGAAGAAAGTAAAAATGCAGCTAAATACAGTCTAATAGATGTTAATCAGGATTGGATAAAGGTTTCGTATAGATTTGTAGAAAATCAAGAAATTGGAACTAAAAAAATATCACAAATAAAAAATATTCAGTTTTATACGTTAAGAATTGCGGCTGTTTTACTTCCACTTTTAATAGTTGCTGGGATATTTTTCATAAGCGAAAACAAAAATAATGAGAATACTATTGCAGTTATTAAATATGACATTAAGCCTGGTACTAAAAATGCAATTCTACAACTTGCAGATAATTCGACTGTTGAGCTAACAACCAATGAAATGAAAGTTTTATCTACGGTAGATGGAATAAAAATATTAAGTAATAAATCTACTTTATTATATACAAAAGAATCTGAGAATCAGCCATTAGCAATAATGTATAATACCTTGACAACACCTTTGGGGGCAGAATACAATCTTGAATTATCCGATGGAACAAAAATCTGGCTTAACGCAGGTTCTTCGATAAAATACCCGGTTCAGTTTAGTGATTCTGTTCGTAAGGTAGTTCTTACAGGCGAAGCATATTTTGAAGTAGCAAAAAATCTGGAAAAACCATTTATAGTTACCGCATCCAATGTTGATGTTCGAGTACTCGGAACATCATTTAACGTAATGGCCTATAAAGATGAGAAAATAATTGAAACAACACTTACTGAAGGGAAAGTACAAATTGACGTTAAAAATGGAACTAATCTAAATAAGTTAATATTAAATCCTGGTTTCCAAGCTCGTTATTTAAAAAATGAAAAGAAAATCGAAAAACTAGAAGTCAATGTAGAAAATTATACTTCTTGGAAGGATGGATTCTTTGCATTTGAAAATAGTGAACTTGAAAGTATAATGAGAGAATTGTCGAGATGGTATAAAATAGAAGTACAATTTACGAACGAAGATTTAAAATATTATCATTTTACGGGTAAGTTAAAGCGATATGATAATATATCTAAAATGTTAGAAATGATAAGCTTAACAACAAATTTAGAATTTGAAATAGATGATAATAAAATAATAATAAAGAAAGTTTAGAGAATAAATTGAATCAAAAACGGGAAATGCTACAACATTTCCCGATTACTCTTTTGAAACTATTTATTCCAGGAAACTGAAATAAATCAAGTGTGTAACTAAAAAGTATTTAAAAGTATGAAAAAATTATTGAAATGGAAAATTGTATGTAAAAATGAGAGACTTAGGAGAACGATTTTAAAAATGAAAACATTATGTTTAATTTTCTTAATTACAGTTCTTAATGCTTCTGCAAGCGTTTACAGTCAGGGTAGTAAGCTTAGCATAACCTTTAAAGAAACATCTATTGAAGATGTGTTTGTTCAAATCCAGAAACAAACAGATTATAGTTTCTTATATAATAATGAGGAACTGAAAAAATGTTCAAAGATTAGCATTGACATTAAAGATAAGGAAATAGATGATGTTGTAAAGGAATGTTTGAAAAATACACATCTTAGTTATAAGATTGTAGATAAAGTAATCATTATTACACCAAAATCTTCAAAGAATCAGAAATCAACGCAAAATCCTGATGGACTTTATCAAACGGTTCGAGGAACAGTAATTGATAACGAATCTATGTTTACGCTGCCCGGTGCAAATATTGTTGTATTGGGCAGTGACCCTTTAATTGGGGCCACAACAAACGCCGATGGTGAATTTAAATTAGAAAATGTACCCGTAGGCAGACATACATTAAGGGTAACTTACATTGGATATGAAGAGGCTTATATTCCTGAAATACTTGTTGGTTCAGCAAAAGAAGTTATACTTAAGATACCATTAACTGAGTCTGTTATTAAAATGGACGAAGTTGTATTTGTTGCATATAAAAAAGGGGAACCTAAAAATGACATGGCAACTGTTAGTGCACGTTCATTTACAGTTGAAGAAACAGGCCGTTATGCAGCAAGTCTTAATGATCCGGGTAGAATGGCTCTCTCATTTGCAGGAGTGACAAATAGTGATGATATTTCTAATGAAATTGTAATTCGAGGAAATGATCCCAGTGGATTACTATGGAGACTTGAAGGGGTTGAAATTCCCAGTCCGAATCATTTTGCTGAAGAGAGTTACTCATCAGGTTACGTAAGCATTTTAAATGCAAATGTAGTTGGAAAATCAGATTTTTTTACCGGGGCATTTCCGGCTGAATATGGAAACGCACTTTCTGGGATTTTTGATCTTACGTTGCGAAAAGGAAATAATGAAAAACGTGAATATGCTTTTCAGCTTGGTGTTATGGGAACTGACTTTACCTTAGAAGGTCCGTTTAAAAAAGATTATAAGGGATCGTATTTAATCAATTATCGTTATTCCACATTTGGAATCCTGGACATGGTAGGTTTTGGTTTAGAGGAAATGCCTGTTTATCAGGATTTATCATTCAATTTTAATTTCCCTACTAAAAAGGCAGGAACATTTTCATTATGGGGAATTGGAGGTTTAAGCAATGCAGGTGAACAGGCAGATGCTGACTCAACATTATGGGAAGATCAAAATGATCGTGAGAATGAATCAGCCAACATGGGAATGACAGCTACCGGGCTAACACATATATATTTCCCTGATGAAAAATCTTATTTTAAAACGGTAATATCTTTCTCCGGTAATAAACATACTATGAAGGAAAATTATTATGAAGTTATTAGTAATGAATATATAGAACTACCAAAGGATGAAGAAAGAATTTATTCATCTACATACAGAGCTTCTACTTTTTATAACAGGAAGTTTAGCAATGTATTTACCTTAAGAACCGGATTTATCTTTAGTGCGTTAAATTTTAATTATTTTGGGGAAGGTATTGACGATAAGAATGGAAATGTATGGAATACTTTTGTAGATGATAAAGGAACTGCCAATACTACTCAAGCCTTCGTAATGACTAAATATCGTTTAAACGAAATGATTACATTAAACACAGGATTACATTACATGTATTTTTCTTTAAACCAAAAGAGTTCAATTGAGCCAAGAGCAGGTATTTCATGGAAATTTGCACCAAAACAATCACTAAGTTTTGGATTTGGTTTACATAGCAGGATAGAAAAGCTATCCACGTATTTTGCGATGGTTCTTCTGTCGGATGGGACTTTTTCACGTCCAAATTTAGATTTAGATTTAACCAAAGCTGCTCATTATGTACTATCTTATGATTACATGTTAGGAAATGACTACCATATAAAAGCAGAACTATATTATCAGGATTTGTACCAAATACCTGTTGCTACAAATACCCAGAGTACTATTTCTCCCATTAATGGACGGGAAATAAATGATTCTCTTTCGACTACTGGTATGGGGGAGAATTATGGACTTGAGCTGACAATTGAGAAATTTTTCACAAATGATTTTTATTTTTTAATAACAAGTTCATTGTTTGATTCGAAATATAAGGCATCAGATGGTAACTGGTACAGTACCAAATACGATGTGGGATTTGCCAATAATTTTGTTGGAGGAAAAGAATTTAAGGTTGGAAAAAACAAGAATAATCTGTTAGGATTAAATGCAAGGTTCATTTGGTCGGGAGGCAAGCGTGATACTCCTGTTGATCTTGAAAAATCTCTGGCTGAAGGTTATCCTGTTTATGATGTGAAAAAAACTTACGCTAAACAATACGATGATTACTTTCGTATGGATTTTGGAATTAGTTATCGAGTTAATAAGCCAAAAGTTGCTCATGTTTTTTCAGTAGATATTCAAAATATCATTAATAGAAAAAATATAAAAGATGTTGAATTTGATGAATATAAATTAAAGGAAGTTACAGATTATCAAAATGGTTTACTCCCTAATATTAATTATCGAATAGAGTTTTAATTAAAATTATCAATAAAAAAGGGAGTACAAAATAATGGTGCTCCCTTTCATATGTCAATTATTTAATTTATTCAGCTTCAGAAAAGGAAGCACATAAATATTCACGATTAAGTTTAGCAATAAAATCAATTCCTATTCCTTTTGGGCATTCAACTTCACATGCTCCGGTATTGGTGCAACTTCCAAATCCTAATTCATCCATTTTAGCAACCATATTTAAAGCTCTGCGTTTTGCTTCTACTTTACCTTGTGGTAGTAATGCCAATTGAGAAACTTTTGCAGCAACAAATAATGTAGCTGATGAATTTTTACAAGCTGCAACACAAGCACCACACCCTATACAGGCTGCTGCATCAAAAGCTTTATCAGCATCAATTTTACCTACTAAATTGGCATTGGCATCAGGAGCCTGGCCAGCATCAATTGATATAAATCCACCTGCCGCCATTAGCTTATCAAAAGCATTACGATCAACCATTAAGTCTTTTAATACTGGAAAACTTTTAGCTCTCCAAGGTTCAACCGTAATTGTGTCTCCATCTTTAAACGATCTCATATGAACCTGACAAGTAGCTGTTTCTTTACCCGGTCCGTGAGGATGTCCATTAATATATAAACTACAACATCCGCAAATTGCTTCATGACAGTCATGCTCAAAAGCAACAGGTTCTTTGCCTTCCTTAATAAGTTTTTCATTTAAGGAATCTAACATTTCAAGGAATGACATTTCTGCATCAACATCATCCAGTTCATATTTTTCAAATTTCCCTTTGGCTTTAGCATTCGCTTGTTTCCAAATATTTAGTTTTATTTTCATTTTTTTAGATTTTAGATTATAGTATCAAGACTTTTATCTTTTTACTTTTATCTTTTGTCTTACAATTTACTTATAACTTCTAACTTTTACTTCAATATTTTCGAACTTAAGATCTTCTTTATGAAGCTTTGGTTCTTTATCTTCACCCTGATATTCCCAGGCTGCAACAAATGAATACTTGTCATCAATACGCATTGCTTCTCCTCCTTCAGTTCTGCTTTCTTCACGGAAATGAGCACCACAAGATTCTTTTCTATTTAAGGCATCAGTTACAATTAGTTCGGCTAAATCAATAAAATCTGCAACTCTACTTGCTTTTTCAAGTTCTTGATTTATTTCATCAGTTTTACCGGGGATCTTTAAGTCATTCCAGAATTCTTTTTTAAGTTCGGCAATCATTTCTGATGCCTTCTTTAAACCTTCTGCGTTACGTTGCATGCCTGCATAGGTCCACATAATATGGCCTAATCGTTTGTGGAAAGAAGATGCAGTTTTTGTTCCGTTAATACTTAAGAACTTATCAAGTACCGCTTTAACATTTTTTTCTGCTTCAACAAATTCTGGTGAATCTGTAGAAGGAACTTTATTTGAGATTTCATCAGCAAGATAATTACTAACTGTATAAGGAGCAATAAAATAACCATCACCGGCACCTTGCATCAAAGCACTTGCACCAAGTCTGTTTGCACCATGCTCAGAGAAATTAGCTTCGCCAATTGCAAATAAACCAGGTATGGTTGTCATTAAGTTATAATCAACCCAAAGTCCACCCATTGTGTAGTGTCCTGCCGGGTAAATCATCATTGGAGTTTCATATGGGCTATCACCAGTAATTTTTTCATACATAGCGAAAAGGTTTCCATATTTATTTTTAATTACTTTCTTTCCTTGCTTTGCAACAGCATCTCTAAAATCAAGAAATACAGCTAAGCCAGTTTTTCCAACACCAAAACCATTATCGCATCTTTCCTTAGCTGCACGTGACGCTACATCACGAGGTACTAAGTTCCCAAATGCCGGGTAACGACGTTCTAAGAAATAATCACGTTCTTCATCTGGAATTTCCTTTGCCTTACGTTTATCTCCTTCGGCTTTTGGAACCCAAATTCGGCCATCATTTCTTAATGATTCAGACATTAAAGTCAACTTCGACTGATATTCGTTTAAAACAGGAATACATGTCGGGTGAATTTGAATAAAGCTTGGATTTCCAAAAAATGCACCTTTTCTAAAAGCCTGCATTGCTGCTGAACCATTCGATTGTACCGCTAAAGTAGATAAATAATAAATTGTTCCATATCCTCCGGTAGCTAACACAACAGCATGTGCTGCATGGCGTTCAATTTCACCGGTAACAAGGTTACGAGTTATAATACCTCGTGCTTTACCATCAATTACAACAACATCTAACATTTGTTGACGACTAAACATTTTTGCTTTACCTAAAGCTACCTGACGCTTAAGAGCCGAATAACCTCCTAATAATACTTGTTGTCCTGTTTGTCCTTGTGCATAATTTGTACGAGAAACCTGAACTCCACCAAACGTTCTGTTTGCCAGTGTTCCGCCATACTCACGCGCAAAAGGTACTCCTTGAGCAGTTAGCTGGTCGATGATATCGCTACTTACCTCAGCTGCACGATACACGTTTGCTTCGCGAGCACGGTAATCGCCACCTTTAATCATATCATAAAACAAACGATAAACACTATCGCCATCGTTCTTATTATTTCTTGCAGCATTAATTCCACCTTGTGCTGCAACGGAGTGAGCGCGACGAGCAGAATCCTGAAAACAAAAAACTTTTACATTATATCCCATTTCTGCTAACGAAGCAGCTGCAGGTGCTCCTGCAATACCGGTTCCTACAACAATAATATCCAGTTTTTTCCTGTTGTTTGGACTTACCAGTTTTTGGGTAGCTTTATATTTCGACCATTTTTCAGCTAACGGGCCTTTTGGTATTTTTGCATCTAATTTACTCATAGTGTATATATTACAACCTGCTTGCCAGCAGGCAAGTTTTTAATTTATTTAATTACACAACGTATTTTATTAAAAAATACAATGGGATAAAGGCAAATCCTCCTGCAACAATAGTTGCATAGATGTAGGCTATAACTTTTAATCTGCCAATCCATTTGTTGTTATCCCAACCAATTGTTTGAAATGCTGACCAAAAACTGTGTGTAAGGTGCAAGAAAAGGAAAGTTGCTCCTACGATGTATATTACATTATACCACCACCATCCTTTGAACAATCCTGCAACTAAACCATATACATCGTGAAGTTCACGTCCATCAATGGTAATTGCAGCTACAGTTCCGAATTTAACTTTCCAGAAGAAGTTGGCTAAATGAATCACAAGAAAAACAAGAACTAAGCCTCCAAGAATAAACATATTCTTTGAAGCCCAACTGGCTTTACTTTTATTAGCCACTTTGTAACCTTGTGGCCTTGCCATTTGGTTTTTAAGAGTGATAAAAGCAGCATAAAGAATATGCACAATAAATCCTATTCCCAAAATTGGTTCAATAATCTTCATAACCGGATTACTACTCATAAAATTAGCAGCTCGGTTAAAAAGCTCACCATCGCCAAAAAGTAACAAAGAATTAATGGTTAAATGGACAACGAGAAATAACATGAGAAACAAACCTGTTATACTCATGAAAAATTTTTGCCCAATGGATGAAGTGAAAAATTTGCTCATAAGAATTTAATTTTAATAGAACATTAGTTAAATTGCAAACTGATATTGAGAGTAAAAAGCATTAAACACAAATATATTTTCTAATTTATGCAATTCCTATGCTAATAAACATAAACAAGTAATTTAAAACAGTTCTAAGTTATGAAATATCCGCAGCTAAATAGCTCTCTGTTTGAGAAAAATAGGAAAAAACTTGTTAAATATTTACAATCAAATTCAGTTGCTGTTATTCATTCAAATAATCAAATGCCAAGAAATGGGGATCAGTTTTTTCCGTTTCGTCAATGTTCCGATTTATTTTATTTAACAGGAATTGATCAGGAAAAAACTATTTTAACTCTTTGCCCTAATCATCCTAATAAGGATTTAAGAGAAATATTATTTATTATTGAAAGTAACGAAAAGATTGCTATTTGGGAGGGACACAAATATACAAAAGAAGAGGCATTAATAACTTCAGGGATAAAAACTATAAAGTATATAAAGGAATTTGAATCTACATTTAGAGAGCTTGCAATAAAAGTTGAAAATGTATATTTAAATCTGAATGAAAATCCAAAATTCAAGACAGAAGTCGAATCATTGGATGAGCAATTTGTAAAAACTCTTTGGAATGAGTATCCTGCTCATGAAATTAAACGATTAGCTCCAATTTTGAAGAATTTAAGAATGAAAAAGGAGCAAGGTGAGATTGATTTGATGAAAGACGCATGTAATATTACAGGGAGAGCTTTTCAACGTGTTTTAAAATTCGTAAAGCCTGGAGTGACGGAATATCAAATTGAGGCAGAAATAACACATCAATTTCTTTGGGATAAAGCTACAGGGCATGCTTACGAACCTATAATAGCGTCAGGGAAAAATGCTTGTGTACTACATTATATTAAAAATAACATGGTATGTAAGGATGGAGATTTACTTTTAATGGATTTCGGGGCTGAATACGCTAACTATGCAGCCGATTGTACACGAACAATTCCTGTTAGTGGGAAATTTACTTTCAGACAAAAAGAATGTTACGAAGCAGTTTTAAGGGTAATGAAAAAAACTATTACCTGGTTAACTCCCGGGACAACTATTAATAGAATTAATGAAAGAGTTGAAAAACTTTTTCAGGAGGAACACATTAAATTGGGTCTGTATACTCAAAAAGATTTGGATAATCAGGATCCGGAAAAACCTTTGGTAAGAATATATTATCCACATGGGACATGTCATTTTATTGGTTTAGATGTACATGACGTTGGTGATAGAACTACAATTTTGGAAGATGGAATGATTCTAACATGTGAGCCTGGGTTATATATTCCTGAGGAAGAGATCGGAATTAGAATTGAGAACAATATAATGGTTAGTTTAAAACCAATTGATTTAATGAAAGATATACCGAGAGAGATTGATGAAATAGAACAGCTAATTGCTAATAACAATGATAAATAAAACTATAAAATTATGATATTTACTATCAACTGGGATGAAAAAGGTGTGTATGTT